>NZ_RAWR01000311.1:0-8842 GCF_003986945.1 Corallococcus sp. AB018
TCGGTCAACCAACTGCTCGTAGGTCCGAGCCGCCAGCACCTGCGTCCGTTTCGGCCGGAGCACACGCACTCGCGGCCGTTTGCTCCCCGCCATGGCGATTCATGCTCGCACAGCAGCGCTTATGCATACTTTGGATGCATCAGAATCGTTAATTTTTTCTCATCCCCTCAGGGCGAGTCGAGGAAGTTGGGCCGGTAGTCCGTCACCTGCCCGCTGCTGAGCGACAGGCGGCTGCCCACGGGAGGACGGTCGCCGTTGAGCACGTAGCCGAAGTCGATGCGGAACGGGAACACGTTGAACTGGGGGAACAGCACCCGCAGGCCCACGCCGACGGTGGTCACCATCTCCGGCCGCTCGTTGAACGCGCTGCCCGAGTCGAGGAAGAACACGCCGCCCACGTGCACCGTGCGCACGACGAGCGGCGCGGTGCGGTACTCCAGATTCACCAGCAAGAGCCGCCTGCCGGAGTACGCATCCACACCCGCGCCGCGCAGGCCGTTGCTGCCGCCCAGCAGGCTCACGCGCTCGGACAGGTCGTCGATGTTCACGTCCAGCAGGCCTCGCGCCACGAAGCGCCCCCCGAGCACGCGCGGCGACACCTGCACCAGCTCCGCGGCCCACCGGCGGTTCGTCCAGCCCTCCTTCACGCCCGGCTGACTGGCGCTGATCTGCTGCCGGATGGACGCAGCCGCGGACGCGGTGGTGAGCGCGTCACCCCAGTGCACGCGGTAGCGCAGGGACAGTCCCCCTTCCGCGAAGTGCGCGGCGGACGGGAACACCGGCGGCGCGTAGCGCAGCGTGGCCAGCACCGAGTGCCCCAGCTGGAAGTCCTCCGACAACGCGTACGAGTCCACGTTGCGAAGCACGTCGTAGCGGGCCTCGAAGGCGCTGAGGGAGAAGTTCGCGTACCCCGCGTCCTCCGCGCGCGGCAGGTAGTTGCGGCGGAACCAGTCCGTCTGCGCGTCGGTGAGCTGCGACGCCACCGGCGCGGCGTAGGCGTAGTGATAGGCCCCCGCGCCCATGCCCACGTTCCACTTGTAGCGCTGGCCGTAGGAGCGCGTGTACGTGGCGCCCGCGGCCACCTCGCGCGCGTTGTAGATGTACGGCACGGGTTCGCCGTCCGGGAACGGGAGCTGCCAGATGTCCGCGCCCCGGAACTGCCGCGCGGTCTCCATGTTCCACGCCACGGACGTGCTCAGGCTCCACGGCGTGGCCAGCGAATACAGCGGCCGGCTGACGACCAGGCTCCCGCGCGAACCCTCCGCGCGCCCCGTGTCGCGGTTGATGAGCACCGCGGCGGACTCCGTCAGCGACCAGCGGCTGCCGAGCACACGCCGGTCCGTGTAGCTCTGGCCGAAGCTGAACGTGTCCAGGCGCATGATGAAGTCCAGCGCCACCTTCTTGCCGCGCCCCAGGAAGTTCTGCTCCGTACCCTGCAAGCGCAGGTAGAGCAGCAGCGAGCCCACTGCGGAGAACTCGTTGTTGAGCCGCAGCGACCACAGGTCCTTGGTCACCAGCAGCAGCGCGACCTTGTCCGGAGCACTCCCCTTCACCGGCACCGCGCGCACCACGGAGAACAGGCCCAGCTTGCGCAGGTTGCGCACCGACTCCGCGACGAGCGCCTCCGAGTACGGCTGCCCCGGCGTAATCAGCACCTCCTGGCGGACGACTTCATCGCGGGTGCGGACGTGGAAGATGTTGAGCAGCGATGGATACGGATCCATCGGCGCGACCACCTCTTCCGCCGTGACGAGCACCTCCTCCAGCACCTTGCCCTGGGGCGCGGGCTCCACCTGGCGCTCGACCTCGCCCAGACCCCAGGCGATGAGCGCCTCCTCGTAGTTCTTCGTGCGCTCCGCGTCCGTGGTGACCACGGGCGGCTGCGGGCCCGCCGGCCCCACCGGCACCTCTTCCGAGCGGGGCGGCGGCGCGACGTCCGTGTTCGACACGCCCGACGGATCGACGTCCGGCGAGCGCACCGGCGCATCTGGCGGCACGACGTCCTGTGGCTTGCCGGAAACCTCCTTCGGAGGAGTCTGCCCCGACGACGTGCCCGTCGCGACGAGCACGGTGACCAGCAGGACGGGCAGTGAGAGCGGCACGCGCGCATCCTGTCATGCGCCGCGCCTGCCGCCAGCCTCCACTCACCCCAGCGCGGTGCGCAGGTCTCCCGGCCGGGCCATGGGCAGCTTCTCCCCCTTCGCGATGGCCGCCACGATGCGGGCCAGCTGATCCACCCCGTCCGACAGCGCCGCCGGCCCCGGCTGGAGGATGTACGAGCTCCTCACTTCGTAGAGCTGGTCCTCCACCACCGCCCGCACGCTGGCCCAACCCGGCCGGGAGGCGATCTTCTCCCGCTTCGCCTTGCGCCCGCACCAGCTGGCGATGACGCCCTCCGGGTCGCGCTTCGCCACCTCCTCCGGGTCGAAGATGCGGCCCTTCGCCCCCTGCGACGCGCGCGACTCCTGACAGACGTCCACCCCACCCACCACCTCCACCAGCTCCGAACACCAGCGGATGCCGGAGATGAGCGGCTCGTGCCACTCCTCGAAGAAGATGCGCGGCCGCTTCGGCAGGGACTGCGCCGCGTCCGAGTGACGCTCCAGGTTCTTCTCCAGCTCCACCGCCAGCGCCTCCGCGGGTTCCGCCCGTCCCACCAGCGCCCCCGTGAGCCGCACCGCCTGCAATATCTCCGCGAGCGAGCGCTGATTGAACAGGTACACGGGCACCCCGCGCTTGCACAGCTCCCGGCCGATGTCCGCCTGCAGGTCGCTGAACCCCAGCACCAGGTCCGGCTTCAGCTCCAATATCCGCTCGAAGTTCGCGTCCAGGAACGAGCTGACCTTCGGCTTCTTGCGCGCCTCCGGAGGCCGCACCGTGAACCCCGACACGCCGACGACCAGGTCCCCCGCGCCAATGCGGTAGAGCACCTCCGTCGTCTCCTCCGTCAGGCACACCACCCGCCGCGGATACCGCGGCGCCGACGACAACAGCGAGGACAGCCTGGCATTCATGCGGGAAACCCTAACCCGCCCGAGTCCCTGTCACCGGGGATGACGCGACGCACCAGCTGCCACGAACTGTGCGGCAACGGACGCTGATTTCCTCGTTTTCCAACCCCCACCGGGGGACGCGATGCGCACGGGAGGTGCGGGAGTGCGAGCGTGCCTCGCGGGCCGGAAACTCGGCGCCGGGGCGCGGCGATGATAGCGGCACGTCTCTTGGGCGGTTTTCAAAGGCGGTGCTAGCATCCGCCGGGTCTGAAACGACGTATGCGGTCCTTCTCTTCACCTTGGGGGAACACATGATCGAAAGCGACGCCCGCCGCCAGGGCGCGCCCGCCGACGTGCCGGATCCCCTGCTCGGGCGGATCCTCAACGAGCGCTTCCGCATCCTGGAGACGCTTGGCGCCGGAGGCATGGGCCGCGTCTACAAGGCCATGCAGGCCCCGTTGGACCGCCTGGTGGCGCTCAAGGTCCTCAACCCGCAGTACAGCGGCGAGGGCAAGGACCCCGGCTTCCAGAAGCGCTTCTTCCTGGAGGCCAGCGTCACCGCGAAGCTGCGCCATCCGAACACCGTCACCGTCATCGACTACGGCAAGACGGAAGACGGCATCTATTACATCGCCATGGAGTACCTGGAGGGGCTGACGCTGTCGCAGCTGCTCACCCAGGAAGGGCCGCTGCCGTGGGAGCGCACGCTCGCCATCGGTCAGCAGGTGGCCCGCTCGCTGCGCGAGGCGCACAAGGTCGGTCTCATCCACCGCGACCTCAAGCCCGCCAACGTGATGGTCCTCAACCAGGAGGCCGACCACGACGTGGTGAAGGTCCTGGACTTCGGCCTGGTGAAGTCCTTCTCGGGGGACGCCTCCATGAAGGAGGACACCACCCTCACGCAGGCGGGCGTCATCCTGGGCTCGCCGCAGTACATGGCGCCGGAGCAGGCGCGCAACATCGCGGATCCGCGCAGCGACGTGTACAGCCTGGGCGTGGTGCTCTACCAGGTGCTGATGGGCCGGCCGCCCTTCCAGGCGGCGCAGAGCATCGACGTCATCGTCAAGCACATCAACGACCCGCCGCCTCCCTTCTACACCGTGTGGCCGGACCACAACGTGCCCGCCGAGGTGGAGGCGCTGGTGATGAAGTGCCTGGCCAAGCGCCCCGTGGACCGCTACGCGTCCATGGACGCCGTGCTCCAGGGCATGCGCTCCGCCGCGTCCGCGTCCGGCGTCAGCGGCGTCTTCGCCACGCGCACCGGCCTCAACGCGGTGGGCTCCGGCCCCCACAGCGGTCCGCACAGCGGCATCCACACCGGCCCCCACCAGGCGCTGGGCTCCGGCCCCACGCCCGCGCCCAACACCATGGCGTTGGACATCTCCGTGGACGAGGCCGGTGGCCTTGCGGAGAAGAAGTCCAGGAAGGGTCTGGGCATCGCCCTCTTCGGCGCGTCCCTGATCGTGGGGCTGGGCGTGGCGGGCATCTTCGTGCTGCGCGGCGCCCAGAAGCCCCCGGTGGATCCGGTCGAGTCCGCCCCCGTGGCGCGCACGCCCGTCGCGCAGCCGCCCCCTGCTCGCGAGCCCACGGCCGTCGCGGAGACCGCCGTCACGCCGCCGCCAGCCGCCCCCCGGACCGTGCGCTTCGACCTGGACAGCGACCCCCAGGGCGCGGAGATCATGCTCGACGGCCAGGTGCGTGGCACGACGCCGATGGTCATCACCCACACCCCTGACGGCCCGGGCCTCGCGTCCGTGGAGGTGTCGTTCGCGATGGACGGCTACCAGACCGTCAGCAAGAAGTACGCAGGCGAGCCGGGCACCACCGTCAACGTCTCCATCAAGCTTCCGCGCATCAAGAAGCAGGGACCGAAGCCTTCCCCCAAGGCTCCGGGTTCCTCGTACAAGGACGATCCGTACCAGTGAATCCCCCGACAGCCTTCCGACGTGGAGCGCTCCTCGCGCTGTGTCTTTGCGCGACCGAGGCCCTGGCGGACGCGCGACTTGAAGCGCGCCGCCACTTCCGCAATGGCATGAACCTCATCGAACAGAAGCAGTTCGATGAGGGCATCGCCGAATTGGAAGAGGCCTACAACATCAAGCCGCACCCCAGCGTCCTCTACAACATCGCCCGGGCGTACCAGGACGCGGGCCGGCTGGACGAAGCGCTGGATGCCTACAAGCGCTACCTCGCCTCCAATCCGCCGGACACCGCCAACGTGCAGGCCCAGGTCACACGCCTGGAGTCCACGCAGAAGGCGGCCCAGGCGGAGGCGCCCACCCCCGGCACCGAGACCGGCACGACGGGCACCACCGGCCTGCCCATGCCGCCGCCGCCCCCCACGAGCATCCAGGCCCAGCAGCAGCTGGCCACGCTCATGGAGCGGCTGGAGAAGGCCGTCAACCGCGCGGAGTCGCTCACCGCCCAGCCCCAGGGCTCGCAGCAGCCCTCGGCCACGCCCGGCCCCACCGCCAGCTCCAGTTCCAGCGCCGAGTCCGGCGACACCTCTGGTGACCAGGGCCTGGTGCCGTACGAAGAGCGCGTGGTGACGGCGAGCCGCCGCGCCCAGTCCTCGCTGGAGGCGCCCAACGCCACCACCGTCATCACCGCGGAGGACATCCGTCTGTCGGGCGCCACCACGCTGCCGGAACTCTTGCGCCGCGTGCCCGGCGCGGACGTGATGGCCATGGGCGTGGGCAGCGCCAACGTCAGCCTGCGCGGCTTCAACCAGCGACTGGCCAACAAGGTGCTGGTGCTGGTGGACGGCCGCACCGAGTACCAGGACTTCCTCGGCCTCACGGTGTGGGCGGGGTTGCCCATCGGCCTGGAAGAAATCGACCGCATCGAGGTCATCCGCGGTCCGGGCAGCGCGCTGTACGGCGCCAACGCGATGCTGGGCGTCATCAACATCATTACCCAGGCCCCCGGCACCGGCCGGCGCGCGCGCTTCAGCGCCATGGCGGGCGGCGGCAACACCGTGCAGGGCTCGTTCGTCAGCCACGGCCAGAACGGCAGCCTGCGCTACCGCGCGTCCGCCGCCTACCAGCAGCAGGACAAGTGGAGCCGCGATTACGAGAGCGGCCGTCCGGACTTCGCCCTGCAAGGGCCCGCGGATCCGGACCTGGGGCAGCGCGGGGCTCGCGCCAACCTGTCCACCGTCTACTCTTTCGAGGAGGGCCGGGCGATTGGCCTCTCCGGCGGCGTGCACCGCTACCTGACGGAAATCTATCCGCTGGGCCTGCTGCGCAACTACTACATCGACGGCCTGGGCGCGTACGCCAAGGCCGACGTGGAGCTGGGCGCCGTGAAGCTCAAGGCGTTCTGGAACCACCTGTCCGGCGACGCGGGCCCGCAGTACGAGGCCATTGGCCAGCGCTCGCTGAGCACCAGCGTCGCGTCCAACGTCTTCAACGGTGAAGCGCTGTACGCGCGCGGCTTCGAGCTGGCCGGTGAGCACCAGGTGAACATCGGCGTGGAGGGCCGCTTGAAGCGCGTGGCCTTCCAGTACCTGGACGACCTGCGCGAGGAGTTCCACGCGGCGGCCTTCGTCCAGGACGAGTGGCGCATCGTGCAGCCCCTGCGCCTCATCGTCAGCTACCGCGTGGACCGCCACCCGCTGCTCGACAAGGGCAACCCGGGCATCGCGCAGTCGCCGCGCCTGTCCGCGGTGTTCCAGCCCATTGAAGGGCACGCCTTCCGCGCGTCCGTGGCCACCGCCTTCCGCGAGCCCACGTTCCTGGAGAGCTACACCCGGCTGCCCGTGCCCGTGCCGGGCGTCAACGGCGTGAGCCTGCTGACCACCGGCAACCGGACGCTGCGCCCCGAGCGCCTCAACGCGCTGGAGCTGGGCTGGCGCGGTGAGTCCCCGCGCCTGGGTCTGGACTGGGACGTGGCCCTGTACCAGAACACGGTGAAGGACCTCATCGCCCTGTCGCCCGTGCAGCCCCTGCCCGCCGGCGAGTCCTACGACAGCGGCACCGGCAACTACCTGCTGGGCCGCTCCATGTTCACCAACGAGGCCGCCATCTACACCGCGCGCGGCGTCGAGGCGGGCATCAACGTGTCCCCCATCGACGGCCTGGGCGTGAAGGCGAGCGCCGCGTACCAGCACGTCAGCTCCGACCTGCCGGACGAAGGCCAGTGCGGCACGTGCAGCCAGACGCCGGCCTTCCGCCTCTTCGGCGGCGTCACCTACCGCACGCGCACGGACCTGGAGTTCGGCATCGAAGCGGCGTTCACGACCTCCACCACCTGGGTGGAGCGCGAGCCCTCCGCGTCCGACCCGACGCGCGTGGACCTCATCGCCAACAACCTCCCCGCGTACACCGTCGTCAACGCCCGCGTGGGCTACACCGTGGTGAAGGACTTCGTCTCCGTGGCGCTGCAAGGCAGCCAGCTCGGTGGCAGTCACGCGGAGCACCCCTTCGGCAACCGCATCGAGCGGCGCGTGTTCGCCAACCTCACGGTGACCCCATGAAGCGCGCCCTTCCCTTCCTCGCGTTCACGCTCGCGTCGCTGCTGTCTGGCGGCTGTGATGCCCCGGACGTGGTGCCCACCGCGGACGGCCGCCAGCACACGCGCTCGGCCCGCATCGAGGGCAGCCTGGTGGTGCAGTCGCGCGCGCGCGGCAACGCCATCGTGTTCATCTACGACGCGGCCAACCCGCCGCCGCCCGCGGGCTCCGGCCGGCCGCTGGCCTTCACCGTCATCACCGCCGCGGAGCTGTTCGGCGCGGCCATGGGTGACAGCTCCACGGGCCCGTTCACCGCGCCGTTCTCACTGAGCCTGGTGGAGCCGGGCCGCTACCTCCTGCGCGGCTTCATCGACGCGGACACCTGCCGGAACATCCCGCAGCCCTGCCACGTGCCCGACTTCAACCCCTGGTACGGCGTCACCTCCGAGCCCAACGCGGGCGACGTGGGCGGCGGCGCGGTGGACCCCATCACCAGCGCCACGCGCGTCCTGGAAGTGACGACGGACGCGGACGGCTGGCCCCAGCCGCTCAGCGGTGTCTCCGTGTCCTTCGCTGACTCGGCCACCGTCCCCTTCGACCGGCCGGCGTTCCAGACCGCGGACCCGCGCGAGTTCAACACCGCGACCACGCCCATGAAGACGCTGACGCTCACGCCGCAGGTCCTCACCGGCGCGGTGGATCAGCGGCCTCCTGGCTTCTGGGTGCAGCTGATTGACGCCAACAAGGACGGCGTCCCGGACGACGCCAACGGCGACGGCGTGCCGGACTTCTGGCCGCGCGTCATCGTCCGCAAGCTGGCGGAAGGCGTGACGGGCTACGTGGATGAGAACGACCTCAACCGCGACGGCGTGGTGGACGAGGAGGGCGTGGACTACGCGCGCGTGAGTGGCGGCAAGGACGGCAAGCCGGACGTGACGGTGCTGGCGGCGGGCCTTTCGCCTGATCCCCTGCTCGCCGCGCTGCTCGACGAACAAGGGAAGCCCCGCCCGCAGCCCGTCTTCGTTCCGCAGCTGGTGGTGGCCATCCGCGCACTCGCTCTGGACGCGCGCGACCCCGCCGCGCCCGCGCCGCTCGCGGCCGTGCCCCCGGGTCGCTACAGCGTCACCCTGCTGCAGTCCACGGGTCAGACGTGGCGGCTGCCCAACGAGTTGGACCCAGCGCTCGCGGAGGCCGTGGGGCTGCCGGGCGTGCAGTCCCAGGCCTTCGTGTTGGAGGTCCGCTGAGGTCGTTTTCGCCCTCCTGAAATCGCGGCGCGGTGCCCTGGTTGCTTTGACTTCGCAGGGCCCTTCCGCGACCATGGGCGGAGCCGCTGGAGGCGTTTCCTCCCCGAGGTTTTGATTCCGATGAAGGTCGGCCCTCTCCCCACCCCCGAAAC
>NZ_RAWR01000312.1:0-8815 GCF_003986945.1 Corallococcus sp. AB018
GGCATACTGCGGCCCCGTGAGCGAGACCGAAGCGAAGGCCCCCACCCACCCCGGTGACCTGCGAGCGGCCCTGGCCGCGTGGCGGGAGGCCGTGGGCGAAGCGCACGTCATCCTGGACACCGAAGCGCTGGAGGCCGCGGAAACGGCCACCTTCGCCACCACCCAGCGCATCCCCGCCATCGTGCGGCCGGCGGACACGGCGCAGGTGCAGGCGTGCCTGCGCATCGCCAGCGAGCACCGCGTGCCGGTGTACCCGGTGAGCGCCGGCCGCAACTGGGGCTACGGCTCGCGCGTGCCTCCCGGCGACGGCAGCGTGCTGCTGGACCTGGGGCGGATGAACCGCATCCTCGCGCACGACGAACAGCTCGCGTACCTCACCGTGGAGCCCGGCGTGACGTTCCGCCAGGCCTACGAGTACCTGCGCGACAAGGGCTCCTCCACGTTCATCACCACCATCGGCGGGTCGCCGGACGCGAGCATGGTGGGCAACGCGCTGGAGCGCGGTGACGGGGCCGGTCCCAACGCGGACATCTTCCAGCACGTGTGCGCGCTGGAGGCCGTGCTCCCCACGGGCGAGCGCGTGGAGACGGGCCACGCGCGCTTCCCCGGCGCCCGCTCCGCCCCGGTGTTCCGCTGGGGCCTGGGCCCGGTGCTGGACGGCCTCTTCAGCCAGTCGTCACTGGGCGTGGTGACGCGGATGACGTTCTGGCTGGCGCGCAAGCAGCCCTGGCTGCGCGACTTCTTCTGCGCCGTGAACGACGACGCCCAGCTCTGGGACATGGTGGACCGGCTCCAGGCCCTGGCCCTGGATGGCACGCTCAAGGGCAGCTTCTTCTTCTGGAACGACATCAAGGCCTACAGCATCACCCAGCAGTTCCCCTACCCCTCCGTGGGCCGCGCGCCGCTACCGGACTGGGCCCGCGAGAAGCTCCGCGAGGGCTTTGGCCGCTGGGCCATCAGCGGCACCCTCATCGCCCCGGACGCGGAGATGGGCGCCCTCTTGGAGAAGCGGCTCGCACGCGCCGTGGAAGGCGCCTTCCGCCCCCTGTCCTTCGGCCCGGTGGCCCCCTTCGGCGAGGGCACGCTCCAGGGCGTCCCCACCGAAACCAACCTCGCCATGGCCTACTGGCGCAAGCGCACGCCCAAGCCGGAGGACCCGCACCCGGATCGCGACCGCTGCGGCTTCATCTGGTGCTCCGTCGCCGTCCCCTTCACCGGCCCGGAGGCGAAGCGCGCCACGGACATCGCCGATCGCGTCCCCCGCCTCTTCGGGTTCGAACCCAACCTCGCGCTCCTCGCCCACTCCCCGCGCTGCGTCTATCTGGTCACCGCGCTCGCCTATGACCGGGACGTCCGCGGCGAGGACGCCCGCGCCCAGGCCTGCTACCGCGCCCTCTCTCGCGAACTGGCGGACGCGGGGTACCACCTGACCCGAGCCGGACTCCAGGCGCAGGACGCCGCACCGCCCGTGCGGGACGACTCCGCGGAGGTGCGAAAGCGGCTGAAGGCGGCGTTCGACCCAGAGGGAATCCTGGCTCCCGGGAGATCCGAGCCCTGAGGGCGCGGCGGATCAGAAAGAAAAAAGAGGAGCGGAAACTTTCTCGGGTGCGCCCCCGATACTCTCTCAAGTCACAAGATTTCCCACCGCGCATCGCGCCCGCCGGAGCCCCCTTCCATGGCCATCGAGACCAACCGCTACCGCCCCGTGTTCCGGAACCCCACGACGCCCGCTCCGGCCAACGGGACGCAGGTGCGCCGCGAGGTGCAGGCCCAGACGCAGAACCGGGCCCAGGGCGAGGCGACCATCGACCTGAACCGTGGCGTGCAGGGCAACCGCGTCACCACCAGCAACCAGGCCAACCCCAACACCACGACGGACATCCAGAAGCAGCTGGAGACCAGCCGCTTCGACCAGACCGTCGCCTCCGGTGAGTGGAACAAGAACTGGACCGCGGCTTCCGGCTCCCACACCTCCGGTGACGTGAACGGCAACTTCCACAACACCGTGGAAGGCCAGGCGCTGACGGCGGACGTGTCCGCGCAGGGCAACGTCTCCATCGACCCGCTGCACGGCAAGATTGGCGCCGAGGGCTCCGTCGACGTGAAGGCGGACCTGGTGCGCGGCTCCGTGGAAGGCCACGTGGACAGCGCCGTGGGCCGCACCGAGTGGGGCGCGGAGGGCAACGTGGGCGCCGAGGCGACCGCCACGGGCCAGGTGGTGCTGGACCCGCTGCACGGCCAGGCCGCTGCCTCCGTGCACGGTGAGGCCTTCGCCGGCGCCCGCGCCAGCGCGGAAGTCACCCAGGAGATTGGCCCCGCGACCGTCACTGCCGGCGCGGAAGCCTTCGCCGGCATCGGCGTGGAGTTCGAGGCCAACGTCGGCCTGAAGGACGGCAAGCTGTCCGCCAACTTCGACGTGGGCGCGGCGCTGGGCATCGGCGCCAGCGTGGAGTTCGGCTTCTCCGTCGACGTGGGCAAGGTCGGCGACGCCGCCAAGGCCGCCGTCGAGGGCGTGGGCAACGCGGTGCAGAACGTCGGCGAGGGCATCAAGAACGTCGGCGAGGGCATCAAGAACGTCGGTGAAGGCATCAAGGACGCGCTGAGCAAGTGGTAGTCGCGGGCCCCGTCCGGCCGCCTCCCACCTGAAGCTCTTCCCAGGGCCTCGTCCATCCGGGCGAGGCCCTTCCTTTTTCCCCGTTGCTCGACAGCCCCCGCCCCCTGGGGGACACTTTCCATCATGAACTCTCTGGAAACCCTTCTCGCGCAGGGTCAGGTGGCCCAGGCCAAGGCCGAGGCCGAGAAGCTCCTCGCGAAGAACCCCAACCACCGCGACGCGCTGGTGGTGATGGCCAAGCTGGCGCTGGTGGAGAACAAGGTGCCCCAGGCGGAAGGACTGCTCGCCAAGGCGGAGGCCCAGGGCGCCACGGCGGAGACCGGCCTGGTGCGCGCGAACATCGCCGCCCAGAAGGGCCAGCTCGACGCCGCCCTCAAGGCCTACCAGGGCGTGCTCGCGGTGGAGCCCAACCGCGCCGAGGCTTGGTTCGGCAAGGGCATGATGCTGATCAAACAGGACAAGGCGCCCCAGGCGCTGGAGGCCCTGTCCCAGGCCGCGAAGGCGGCGCCCCAGAACCCGGTGTTCCGCTACCGGCTGGGTCAGGTGCAGCTGGAGGCGGGCCAGACGGACGCCGGCCTCGCCACGCTGCGCGAGGTCCTCACGCTGGCGCCGCGCTTCGTGCCCGCGTACCTGAGCCTGTCGCACGCGCTGTCCGCCCAGGAGAAGCTGGTGGACGCGCGCAAGGTGCTGGAGCAGGGCCTCAAGGCGGTGCCCAACCAGCCGCGCATGCTCGCGTCCGTGACGGTGCTGTCCATGGCGCTGCGCGACCTGCGCACGTCCTACCAGGCGGCCTCCGCGCTCGCGGCCCAGCGCCCGAAGGACGCGGACGCCCAGGCGAACCTGGCGCAGCTGATGCTGGCGCGCGGTCAAATCGAACAGGCCCGGCACCTGTGCCAGACCATGGCGTCGCTGGGCGTCGCCAGCGAGTCGCTGAAGATGGCGGAGGCCACCTGCTTCGAGTCGCAGGAGCCGCCCGCGTACGACAAGGCCATCGCCGCGTACGAGCAGGGCATGGGCCTGGCGCCGGACGGCTGGCGCGCGGCGAACAACCTGGGCCAGCTGCTGCTGCGCGTCCCCTCGGAGCCGGCGAACGCGCACCTGCCGCGCGCGGTGACGGTGCTGGAGGAGGCCGTGCGCCGCGCCCCGGACCGCCCGGAGCCGCTGCTCAACCTGGCGCTCGCGCAGGCGCGCCTGGGCCAGGAGCAGAAGGCGAAGGAGCTGGTGCAGAAGGTGCTCGCCATGCCGCTGGCGGAGGACACCGACCTGCACGAGGAGGCCGTGCGCCTCTCGCAGACGCTGTCCAAGGCCTGAAGCAGGCCGGACGGACGGACGGCCCGCGCTACTCGTTGAAGTCGAGCGTGGGCACGTCCTCGTCGCCGGTCGCCGACTGGTACACGTGCCAGGCGGTGGCCAGGTCCTGGAAGGGCAGGCCCACCCCGGCGAACACCGTCACCTGTTCCTGGGACGTGCGCCCGGGCTTGAGGCCCGCGAGGACCTCGCCCAGCTCCGCGTGGATGGCGGCCTCCGTGAGCCCCACCGCGCCCGCCGCGCCAGTGGAGACGCTCAAGCCGCGGTGGTCGCAGACGAACAGCGATTGCTCGAGCAGGTCCTGGGACAGCTCCGCCTTGCCCGGCTCGTCCGCGCCCAGCGCGGTGATGTGCGTGCCCGGCTGCACCATGCCCGCGTGCAGGAAGGGCTGGTGGCTCCACGTCGCCGTCACCACGATGTCCGCGTCCGCGACGGCCTCCGCCACGGACGTCTCCACGCGCACGGGCAGGTTCAGCTCCTGGTACATGCGCTGCGCGTAGGCGTTCGCGTGCGCGATGTTGGTGTCGTAGACGCGCACCTGGCTGAGCGTGCGCACCAGCCGCAGCTGCTTGAGCTGGAGCACGCCCTGGCGGCCGGCGCCAATCACCGCCACGCGCGTGGCGTCCGGCCGGGCCAGCACGTCCGCGGCCAGCGCGCCCACCACGCCGGTGCGCACGGCGGTGAGGTGGCCGGAGTCCATCACCGCGAGCAGCCCTCCCGTCACCAGGTCGTGCAGGTGCACCACGCCCTGGATGGCGGGCTTCTGCGCGGGGAACTTCGCGTGCACCTTCACCGTGTACGCGGGGATGCCGGGCACGCAGCCGGGGAAGAGCACCAGCGCGGTGCCCAACGAGTGCAGCGGCGCGCGCACGCGCTGCGGGGCCACCGTGCGGGCCAGGACGTCAGTGCGGAAGGCCTCGCGCAGGTCGTCCAGGAGCAGGAGCGCCTGGATGTTGCGGGCCACGGCGGAGCGGTTGAGCAGGAGGGTGGGCATGCTTTGACGGCCACCCTACCCGAGCATGCGCATGCCCTGGGGCGCGAACGTCCCCAGGGCTGGCCGAGCGCACGAAGGTGAACGGCGCGCCGGGCGGTGCGTCCGAGGCCCGGCCCGGAACCCGCGGCCGAGGGCTCGTGGCGCGTCTCCATCCGACGCGGGGGCGAAGCACGCCGGGGGCACCATGCGCAGACTTTTCGCGAGGGGCGGCGCGACCGGGCGAGGGGCCCGGGGAGACGGGCGATGCAGGAGCCGGATTCACACTCCGTGGACGAGCATGCGCGCAGCGGGCCTCGCCCCTCCGCGGCGGAGTTCCTGCGCGCGAACCACGACACGCTGCTGACGGAATGGCAGCAGGCGGTGATGCGGGACCTGGGCGGCAAGGACGCCGCCCGCCCTCCCTGGCTCATCGACCACATGCCGGAGCTGCTCACCGCGCTGGCGGATGCGATGGAGCTGGGGCCGGAGGCGCTGGACGAACGCATGGAGGCGGCGCACGCCGCGGCCCGGATCGACGCGGGCTTCAACCTGGGCGAGGTGGCGCAGGAGTACGCGCTGCTGCGCCGCTGCATCCTCCACCGGCTGGAGACGCTGGAGCAGCGGCTGCGGCCCGGCGACCTCACGCGGCTGGAGGAGACGCTCGACCGGGTGGTCACCCGGACGATGACGTTCTTCTGGGACATGAAGCAGCGCATCCTCCAGACGCTGGACCGCATGTCCGAGGCGACGCTGGACGACCCGGACATGGAGACGCTCCTGGAGCGCCTGCTCACCCGGCTGATGGAGTCCGCGCTCACCGTGAACACCGCGGCGGTGATGCTGCGGGAGGACGACGCGCTGGTGGTGCGCGCCGCGGTGGGCCTGGGCACGGACGAGGTGAAGGGCCTGCGCGTGCCGGTGGGCCAGGGCGTGAGCGGGCTGGCGGCGTTGGAGCGGCGGCCCTTCTTCGTCCGCTCGGCCGCCACCGACCCGCGCGTCCTCTTGGGGCCACTGCGCCGCGCGGGGCTGCGCGCGTTGTATGGCCTGCCGCTCATGGACGGCGAGCGGCTGCTGGGCATGGCGTACATGGGCTCGCGCACGGCCTTCGCCTTCTCCGACGCGGACGTACTGCTCTTCCACGCCGTCGCGGAGCGGGCGTCCGCGCACATCGCCCAGACGGAGCTGCACGCGCGTGAACACGAGGCACGCCAGGAGGCCGAGCGGTCGCTGGCGCTGCTGGACTCGCTGCTGGACGCGGCGCCCGTGGGCATCGCGTTCCTGGACCAGGACCTGCGCTACCTGCGCATCAACGGCACGCTGGCGCGGCTCAACAACAAGCCCGTGGAGGACCACCGGGGCCGCACGCTGCATGAGATGGTCCGCATCGGCGCCGTGGCCCCCATCGAGCGGGCGCTGCGGCAGGTGCTGGAGACCGGGCGGCCCGTGCAGGACGTGCTCCTCGAAGGACCGGATCCGGTGCGGGGCCGCGCGGGCGTCTGGCGCGCGGACTACTTCCCGGTGCGCACCCCGGACGGCGCGCTGCTCGGCGTGGGCAGCACGGTGGTGGACATCACCGACCTCAAGCGCGCGGAGGACGCGCTCCAGCAGTCCATCGACTTCCGCGAGGAGCTCATCGCCGTCCTGGGCCACGACCTGCGCAACCCCCTGCACGCGGTGAACGCGTCGGCCTTCATGCTGGGCAAGCTTCCGGAGCTGGACACGCCCTCGCGCCGCTCCGTGGATCGCATCCGCAAGGCCACGGCGCGGATGACGCGGATGATCAACGACATCCTCGACTTCGCGCGCAGCCGCCTGGGCGGGGGCATCCCGGTGGCACGTCAGCACGTGAACATGGAGGAGCTGTGCCAGGGGATGCTGGAGGAGCTGCAAGTCGTCTACCCGGAGCGGCCCCTCCTGCTGGAGGTGCACGGGGACGACCTGTGGGGGGACTGGGACCCGGACCGCGTGACGCAGGTGCTGGGCAACCTGGTGGTGAACGCGCTGCAACACGCGAAGAACGACTCGCCCGTCATCACCACGCTCACGGGTGAGGCCACGGACGTGGTGATGCGGGTGCGCAACGAGGGCGAGCCCATCCCCCCGGAGCTGCTGCCGCACCTGTTCGACCCATTCAAGCCGTCCAGCACGCCGGAGCAGGGCGGCAAGCAGCGCAGCCTGGGGCTCGGGCTCTACATCGTGAGTGAGATCATCCACGTGCACCAGGGCACCGTCCGCGTGGAGACCTCGCTGGGCCAGGGCACGACCTTCACCGTGCGCTGGCCCCGCGTCCCCCTGCCCCCGGGCTACCTGGAGCCGTGAGCTGGCATCACGGCGCGGCCTTCACCTCGGACGCGGGCGCGATGGCGAGCGTGTGCACGGCCTCCGCGAGCATGCGCGTGCTCAGGTCCAGCGTCTCCAGCGCGATGGATTCATCCGGGGCGTGGCCGGTGTAGGGCTCGTTGGGGAACGCGGGCCCGAAGTCCACGGCGCGAGGGAACAGCCGCGCGTAGGTGCCGCCGCGGATGGAGCCGGGCACCGCGTCCGGCGCCTTGCGCTGCCGCTGGTAGATGTCCATCAGCGTCTTCACCAGCGGGCCGGACGTGTCCGCCACGTGCGGGTCGCCCAGGTAGCGGCCGGAGCCCTCCTTCACCTGGCCACCGGAGTCCTCGCCCACGCGCTTCGCGGCGGCGTCCAGCGACGCGTTGAAGGCCGCCGCGTCCTGGCCCTGCGGCCGGCGCATGTTGACGCCCAGGGACACGGTGCCGTCCTTCACGCGCAGCACGGTGGGCGCCACGAGCAGCGGGCCCATCAGCGCGTCCTGGTACTTCAGCCCCAGCTTCTCGCCGTGGTGGTCGCCGTCGAAGCGCTTCGACACCACGCGCAGCAGCGCCGCGATGCCGTTGTCCTCCAGTGACAGACGCGAGGCCACGGCGGACAGGTCCCAGAGCGCGTTGTGGCCCTCGTCCGCGGTGGACGAGTGCACCGCCACGCCGTGGGCGGTGAGCACCACGGTGTTGCCCTCGCGCTTCGCGTCGGCCTTCAGGTCCTTGCGGGAGGGGGACTCCTGGGCGATGGCGGCCTTCACGGCGGCGAGCACCGTCTCCGGCGTCTGGCCCTTCACGGGCGTGAGCTTCAGCGTGGCGGTGCCGGGCACCTGGGTGAGGAACTCGCCCGCGCTCACGTCCACGGCGCGCGCGACGGTGCCCTCCTTCGGCGTGGCGAGGGCCGCGCCCACGGGCGCCTCCAGCGTCCACGCGACGAAGCCGGACTGCGCGGCCATCACCGGGTAGCCGGAGTCCACGGAGATGACGTGCGTGGGCTTGGGCTGCGTGTCCGCGTAGTTCTTCATGCCGGACCAGTCGCTCTCCTCGCCGTTGCCGATGATGATCAGCACCTTGCCCTGGGGCTTGAGGCCCAGGTCCCTGGCCATGGCCAGCGCGACGAGCCCGGAGGCGATGGGGCCCTTGTCGTCCTCCACGCCGCGGCCGTACAGGCGGCCCTTCTCCACCACCGGCTTGAAGGGGGCGCGCTTCCACTCATGGGCGGGCGCGGGGACGACGTCGCCATGGAACACGAGCCCCAGCAGCGGCTCGCCTTCACCCCAGGACAGCTCGAAGACGTCGTTGTCGCCCACGGTGCGGAAGCCGAAGCCGTGCTGCTTCGCCCACGCCTCCAGGGCGCGGCCCATGGCGGCCACCTCCGGGTTCTTCGCGGCGGGGGCTTCGCTGCTCACGGTCTTGAAGCGGACGAGCGTCTGGGTGAGGGCCACCACGTCATCCAGTGCACAGGCCTGGACGTAGGCGGCGTAACGCTCCGCGGCGGAGGCGCCCTTCAGGGCGGCGTCGGAGAAGCGGGCGGCGCGGGCGGCGGCGAAGGCCTCACCGTGCACGGAGGCAGCGGCCTGGCCGTGCAGCGGGTCC
>NZ_RAWR01000313.1:0-8797 GCF_003986945.1 Corallococcus sp. AB018
CCCCTGAGCCCACGCCCGCGGCTCGCGCGCCCGAACCCGCCACGCCCACCGTGCGCATCACCAACATGCGCAAGCCGGAGCCCGTGGCTCCGCTCGAACCTCCGCCCCTCGGCGACGAGGACGTGGACGAGCGCATGTTCCCGGAAGAGGGCTCCGCCGAAGGCTGTGCCTCCGGCGAGTGCATCCCCGTCGCGGAGCCCGCCGCCCCGGAACCGGAGCCGCCGGAACCCGAGCCGCCGCCCGCGATGGCGCCCGTCGCCACCAGCCGCGACAACCCCAACCGCTCCCTGCCCGAGCGCTGGCGCGCCGCCGTGGAGACCGTGAAGTCCACGTCCGTGCGCCACGGCACGGCGCTCGCCAACGGCCGCCTCCAGTCCATGAAGGCGGGCGAAATCATCCTGGGCTTCCCGCCCACCGCCGCCTTCCACAAGGCCGCCGTGGTGTCGCCCGGGGGCAAGGCCACCGTGGACGCGGCGCTGGCCTCGCACTTCGGCCGGGCCGTGAAGCTCACCATCACGGACGTGCCCCAGACCCATGACGCCCTCCCGGGCGGAATGGGGCAGAGCCTCTCCGAACAGGACACCCAGACCCGCAATACCCACGAGAAGAGCACCGAGGGCAAGGTGCGCTCCCACGCGTCCGTGCGGGCCATCCTCAAGATGCTGGGCGGCGAAATCGAACACATCCAGGTCTACGAGCCCGAGCGGCCACCGGCCAACCTCCCGGACGTGCCCGCCGCTCCTGATGACTGACAACGCCGCGCGGCCCCGCTAGGGTGCGCGGCAACGTCCCTGCTCCGAGCGGCGCCATGACGGCCCGCGCTCCCACGACCGGGGACCGAGGAAGCACATGCCCGGCATCGACCTGAACTACTTCATCCGGCAGGCGAACAAGCTCACCGAGAAGATCGAGGAGCGGAAGAAGCAGCTGGCGGAAGAGACCGTCGAGGCGAAGTCCGGCGAGGGCCTCGTGACGGTCGTCGCCAACTGCGTGCAGGAGATCCGCAGCATCAAGATCGACAAGAGCGCCATCGACCCCAACGACCCGGGGATGCTCGAGGACCTCGTCACCGCCGCCGTGAACGCTGCCCTGGCGAACAGCCGTCAGCACATGAACGCCGAGCTGGCGAAGATCTCCGGCGGCGTGAAGATCCCCGGCATTAATTAAAGACGGATGACGCCCGATCCGCTGAATCGCCTGGTCGCCCAGCTCGCGAAGCTGCCGGGCATTGGTGAGAAGACCGCCCAGCGCCTCGCGTTCCACATCCTGCGGGCGCCGGGCGAGTTCGCCGTCGACCTCTCACAGGCCATCCGCGAGGTGAAGGAGAAGGTGCACCTGTGCGTGCGCTGTTTCTCCCTCACCGACTCGGAGCTGTGCGGCTTCTGTCGTGACAACCGCCGCGACGAGCGCGCCCTGTGCGTGGTGGAGACGTACTCCGACTTGATGGCGCTGGAGCGCACCCGCGAGTTCAAGGGCCGCTACCACGTGCTGCACGGCGTGCTGTCCCCGCTGGAAGGCGTGGGCCCGGAGCAACTGCGCATCAAGGAGCTGCTGCTGCGCCTCAACGACAGCCGGGTGGAGGAGATCATCCTCGCCACCAACCCGGACATCGAGGGTGAAGCCACCGCGCTCTACCTCACGCGGCTGCTCAAGCCGATGGGCTTGCGGGTGACGCGCATCGCGCAGGGCCTGCCCATGGGCGGCGACCTGGAGTTCGCGGACCAGGCCACGCTCGCCAAGGCGCTGTCCGCCCGCCGCGACCTGTGACGGTGCTGGTCCGTCCCGCGCGCTGAACGCGGGACGGAGAAGACGCCGCACCGGCTACTGCGTCACCTTCCACGAGAACGGCATCAGCACGGTGACTTCCTGGTCGCGGTGCACCGGGAAGCGCAGGCTCTGGGCCTGCGTCTCCAGGCAGCGGCCCACGTCCGTGGACGCCAGCGGCCCGCGCGTGCCCGCGCGCACCTTGCCCGAGGACACGATGGTGAGCTCCACCTGCACCTCGCCCGAGGCCGCCGGCAGGTCGGACTTGTAGCGCTCGAAGCAACCGGTGATTTTCGAGCGGCCGCCGGACACCACGCGCTGGATGTCGTCGATGCCCAGCGACACGGGCTCCTTCGCCGCCGGCTTCTTCACGACCTTGCGGTGGGACGGGTCCTCCGCCCCGTCATCCACGTGGGGCGAATCCGTCACGGACGTCGCCACCGCGTCACCGCCCGGCGTGCCGTCCTGCACGGTGCCCTGAACATCTCCGGGCGTGGTCCCTTCAGGCACCTGGGCCGGTGCACCCTGCCCCTGCGTGCCTGCGGGATTCCCATTCGCCACGGGCGCGACGGCCGGCTGTGCCGGAGGCGGAGGCGTGACGTGGGTCGCGGTGCCACCAGGCCGCGCGACGACGAACGCCACGCCCGCGGCCACCAGCCCCAGGCCGCCCACCAGTCCCAGGACCCAACGCCGGGACGCGGGCTTCACCGGAGGCGCGCTCGGCACGACCTCCGGCTCGGGAGCCTGCGCCTGCACGGGGGCCGTCTTGTTCTGCGCGGTCAGTGCCCTCACGCCCGTGCTGCTCGGGCGGGACACCTGATGCCCGTACGTGTTCGTCCCAGCACCGGCGACGGGCGGCGAGATGGCCGCGAACTCAGGGTCCGTCGGACGCGCGGCGGTGAGCGTGGCCATCGTGGGGATGCGCGTCTTCTCCGTGACGCGCTCCTCGCCGAAGTGGTTGCGCAGGAACGTGCCCAGCGTGGGGGCGCTCGCGGCTCCGCCCTGGAACTCCGCCGCGAAGCTCTCCAGCGCATCCGCGAACTCGTCCGACGTCGCGTACCGGTCCTCCGGCTTGAACGCCATGGCCTTGAGGATGATGGCCTCCAGGCCCTCCGGCAGGTCCGCCCTCAGCGCGCGCGGCTTCTCGAACTCGCCCTGCAACAGCGCGTTGAGCACCGCCAGGTCGTTCTCACGGGAGAAGGGCCGCACGTGCGTGACGGCCTCGTAGAGGCTGACTCCCAGGGAGAAGACGTCCGCGCGGTGGTCGACCTCCTTCCCCTGCGCCTGCTCCGGCGCCATGTAGATGTACTTGCCCTTCACCACGCCCGTGCGCGTCTGGACCAGGCGCGACTCGGCCTTGGCGATGCCGAAGTCCAGCACCTTCACCTGTCCCTGGTACGTCACGTACAGGTTGGACGGCGACACGTCCCGGTGCACCACGTGCAGCGGCTGGCCCTGCTCGTTGGTGAAGGTGTGCGCGAAGTGCAGGCCCCGCGCCGCGTCGATGAGCACCCGCATCACCACCGGCAGCGGCACGTACTGGCGGCGCCGGCCCGCGAGCCGCAGCGTCGTGGAGAAGTCCTCGCCCGCGAGGTACTCCATGCAGATGTAGTAGCAGCCGTCCGTGAAGCCCAGCTCGTGGATCTGCACGATGTGCGGATGCGACAGCTTCGCCGCGAGCCGCGCCTCGTCGCGGAACATCTCCACGAAGTCGGGGATGGCCGACAGTGCCGGCAGCATCCGCTTGAGCACCACGTTGCGCTCGAAGCCGTCCGCGCCCAGCAGCTTGGCGAGGAAGATCTCCGCCATGCCACCCTCTGCCAGCTTGCGCACGAGCACGTACTGCCCATACGGCTGGAGGAGCGTCGCGGTGGAGGCGCCGGCGGGATCCGGAATGGGAACGGGGGTCTGTGCCATCCCTCAAGGTCCTCGCGGTTTCAGGGTGCGCACCGTGAGTACGTCCGGGGCACCGGGACGCGTCATCTTAAACACCAGCAGGGGGGGCAGTCCCATGGGGGCCACCCAAGTATCGAAGCGGTGCTTGGCGTCCAAGGGCACGGCCCGTCCGTTGATGGACAGGCGGGCATCCACGGGCGCCACACCTGAAGCCCGTACCTTCTCCGCCGCCGGCACACCCTGGCGCGGGCTGTCCACCACCAGCCCCACCACCGAGTTGTCATAGACGAGCTCCAGCTTGTTCATCCGCCCGCCCTTGAGGGCCGCGCCCGCCTGCGACAGCGGCGTGACGGACCACAGGTAGCTGCCCTCGCCCAGCTGTCCCGCCTCCAGCGCCGCGCGCGTCTCCGACACCGTGCGCTGCACCACCGGCGTCGCCAGCGAGCCCGCCTTGTACACCGCCACGCGATAGCTACGGGCCTGCGGTTCCTCGCCGTAGGTGAACGTCACGGCTGGGGGCTTGTCCTGGTAGAAGATGGTCGTCTTCTCCGGCCCCTCCGGCACCACGTTGCGCGCGCGCGCCAGCGAGCTGGTGGGGGACTCCGGAGCGAAGTGGACGCTGCCCGCCGCTACCTGCGTGCCGTCCTCCTTGCGCGCCCGCCAGTACAGCGTGCCCCTCGCCAGCGCGGAGACGTTGACGGAAGCGCGGTGCACGCGGCCCCAGAGCACCGGGCGCTTGAAGGCCGCGTCCTGCGCCGCTTCGACCACCGCGTCGCCCTCGCCCTGCCAGGTGAGCGCCACCTCCGAAAGCCCCCGGTGATAGACCTCCGTGCCTTCGCCCGGGCCCACCGCGACCGCCGCCTCCTCCAGCGGCTCCACCTTCGCGCTGCCGTCCTTGCTCACGGTGGCGCGCTCACCCGCGCGCAGCTCCTGCCGCGCCTCGCCCCGCCGCAGCGTCACGTCGCCCGTGTGCGCCGCCACCTGCATGCCGTCGCCGGTGCGGCGGATCTCCAGCCTCGCGCCACCGCCGGACTCCACCGTCATCTCCGGCAGCACCACGCGGCTCTCACGCCCCATGGACAGCTGCACGGCCAGGAGGCCCTGGAGCAGGTTGACGCGCGCCTCGTCGACGGTGCCCTGCTGTCCCGCGCTCTCCAGCACCGCCTCAGCGCCTGGAGCGAGCGTCAGCACGGTGCCGCTGTCCTTGAGGGACAGCACCGCCTCGCCGCCCTTCGTCCGCACGCCGTCGCCAAAGGCCAGCACCTCGCCCTCGCGGCGCACCTTGCGCCAGCGGCCCGTGTCCTTCGCCTTCACCTCCGCGACACCCGAGGTCGCGCGCACCGTCACCGGGATGGGCGCCAGTTCCACGACTCGCGGGGCCGCGGGCGTCACCTGCGCGCGCTCGCGGGTCAGGTCCACCGCGTCGCCCTGCGCCGCGCGCAGCGTCTTGCCGTCCTTGGAGACCAGCTCGATGGCGCCCAGCTTCACCTCCACCCGCGCGGAGTCCTCCGCCACCGCGACCTTCACCTCCGACGGATCCGGCCCCACGCGCGTGAGGCCGAAGGGGGTGAGGATGTTCAACGTCACCTTGGAGCCCGCGCTGTCCGCCTTCCTGCCCGCGGGCACGCGCGACAACACGATGCCGCGCTCCACCTTCATCACGATGCCGGACGAATCCGAGCCCAGCGCGAACCGGCCCTCGCTGCCCACCTCCACCGTCCGGTCGCCCGGGAAGCGCACCGTCGCGGATCCGCTCTCACCGGTCTCCACCGCGTCGCCCGCGAGCAGCGGTCCCTCCACTGCGGGGCCCACCTTGCCGCCACGCTCCAGGCGCACGTCGCCGGACAGCCCTTCCAGGCGGCCAATGGGAACGACGGCTCCCGCGTCCACATCCACCCCTGGCGGAGGTTTCGGCGCCTCCTCGCGTTCACACCCCGAGCAGCCGGAGAGGAGGACGAGCAGCGACAGCGCCAGGATGCGGACAGGACTCACTGAAACCTCGACGACGACGGACGGGCGCGTCGCGGAACTGCCGCGCGACTCACCGGCCCCTCGGGAACAAATCAACGTTGAGAATGGCCTGCTCGCCTTCGCGCACGGTGACCATCTTCGTCTGGGTCACGTGCCCGGCCGCGGACAGGGTGATGCGGTACGTGCCGCCGCGGACGCGCGCGGTGAAGGTGCCGCTCTTGTCCGTGCGCGTGCGCACCTTCGCCTGGGCAATGGTCACCGTCGCCACCAGCGGCTGGCCGTTGCGCGCGCTGCGCACCTGGCCCACCAGCGTGGCCAGCTCGCCCTTGCGGTCCTGCGACAGCACCACCACCAGCTCCGACGTCTGCCCCGCCACCACCACCGCGGCTTCTTCCGTGGCGCGGAAGCCCGGCGCGGACATCGACACGGCCACGGGCCCGGGCTCCAGTCCTTCCAGCAGCAGCTCGCCCGCCTTGTTCGTGCGCAGCTGCGCCTTGCCCGAAACCACCTGCACGTCCGCGACCGGCGCGCTGTCCTTGCCCTGCACCACCTTCACCTTGAGGGAGCCCGTCTTCGGCGCCTTCTTGCGCAGGCGGAGCTGGACCGGCGCGCCCTCGGTGGCACCACCGCTGACGGTGGCGACCTCCGTGGCGTCCTCATAGCCGTCCACGCTGGCCTGGGTGGACTGCGCGCCTTCGGGGAGCAGCACCCGCAGCTGCCCCTGCGCGTCCGCGACCAGCTCCTCGCTCGTGCCCGGCGTCTTCAAGGAGGGCACGCGCACGTGCGCGCCCGGAAGCGGTGCGCCCGTCTCCGCGTCCACCACGCTCAGCGCGACGAAGGCCTGACGCGGGCCCACGGGCCGCGACGTCCCGCCCTCGCCGGCCAGTGACACCTCGAAGCCCAGGCCAATGCGGCGCATCCGCTGCTCGGAGCGCAGGCCGCTGGCCTCCAGCTCCATCGTGTCGTGCGCCTGCTGCACGTCCAGGAGCACGCGCCCCGTCCAGCCGTCCCGGCGCACCACCGGATACAAGAGCGCCGCGCCCACCACATAGCCGGACGACGACGCCTTCAGCCCGTCCGCCGCGTGCGCGGACAACGTCAGAGGCACTTCGCCCCGCACCTCCAACTGCAGCTCCGCCGGCAGCGCCACCAGCACCCGGCCTGAAATCAGCGCCGCGTGCCGCACGCCCCGCTGCAACACCGGCGCGTAGGTGAACCCGCCGAACAACGGAAGCTGCGCGAAGCCGTAGCCCGCTCCCAGCTCCAGCCGCACCGGCCCGAGCGACAGTCGCCCGCGAGGCCCCAGCGAGCCGCGCACCAGGCTGCCGCCCGTCACGCGCGACGACGCGTCCCGCAGTTCGAAGGCCTCGCGCTGGAGATCCACCTGGCCGCCCAGGTACTCCCCCGCCCAGCCCATCAACGTCAGCGCCACGTCGTTCGGCGTCAGACCGCTGTAGGTGAGCCCGGGCCCTACATCCACCTGCTCACCCTGGCGGGACGACAGGCCGTAGCGGAAGCGCAACGAGGCGCGCTCGGACTCGGGGGCCTGCGCACGGGCGGCCCCGGTACAGGCGAGCACCAGGACGAGGACGACGAGGCGCGGAAGGATGTCGGTGAGGGGGCTCGGGCGGCGCAAGGCCCGGGAGAGTATAGAGAAGAGGGGCAGGTGTCCCAACCCGCGATGCCGTCATTCCTTCAAGATCGGCGCGGATCACGGCTGGCTTCTTGCTGGAGTGGAACTGCTTTGCTAAGCATGACGGCGGTCGGTAGCGCCTCGTCTAACCTCCGGGATTCACTCCAGAAACATCGGAGCGCCGCCGTGCGCGGGGCGAGCGAACGCTGAGGAGCGCATACGCCCATGGGCACGCAACTGGTGATGTACGAAGAGGAGTTCACCAAGATCAACGCCGTTTGCGACCGGCTTACCAAGGACGCGAACGCGAAGGTGGTCTTCCTCGTCGACAAGAACGGCCAGCTCATCTCCTCGGCCGGCCAGACGCAGAACATCGACACCACGTCGCTTGCGTCGCTGACGGCCGGCAACGTGGCCGCCATGGGCGGTCTGGCGAAGTTGATCGGGGAGAACGAGTTCCCCAACCAGTTCCATGAAGGGGCGAAGGACAGCCTCTACATGACCATCGTGGGCAGCCGCGTGGTGCTGGTCGTCATCTTCGACAACCGCACGAGCCTGGGTCTGGTGCGCTTGCGCATCAAGAAGGCCAGCGACGAGCTGACGAAGATCTTCGAAAGCCTCGTGAAGAAGACCGACAGCCCCGGAGCCGGTTCGCCGTTCGCCGAGATCTCCGACGACGATATCGACAACCTCTTCAGCGAGTAACCCGGGAAGCCATGTCCTTCATCAATTACTCATCCCGCGAAATCAACTGCAAGATTGTCTATTACGGGCCGGGCCTTTGCGGGAAGACGACCAACCTTCAGTACATCTACAACAAGACCGCGGCGGACACGAAGGGCAAGCTGATCTCGCTCTCCACGGAGACGGACCGCACGCTCTTCTTCGACTTCCTGCCGCTGTCGCTCGGTGAGATCCGCGGCTTCAAGACGCGCTTCCACCTCTACACGGTGCCCGGTCAGGTGTTCTACGACGCCAGCCGCAAGCTCATCCTCAAGGGCGTGGACGGCGTGGTGTTCGTCGCCGACAGCCAGATTGAGCGCATGGAAGCCAACATGGAGTCGTTGGAGAACCTGCGCATCAACCTGGCCGAGCAGGGCTACGACCTGAACAAGATTCCGTACGTCGTGCAGTACAACAAGCGCGACCTGCCCAACGCGGTGACCGTGGAGGAGATGCGCAAGGCGCTCAACCCGCGGAACATCCCGGAGTACCAGGCCGTGGCGCCCACGGGCGTGGGCGTGTTCGACACGCTCAAGGCCGTGGCCAAGCTGGTTCTCACCGAGCTTCGCAAGGGCGGTTGACACTCCGCCTGCTGTCCTGCCCGGCGGGCTGGCCCCCACCGGGCAGCCCCCGGCGAACGATGGTATGACCTCGTGCCGTCGGGCAGAGCCGCCTTCCGAGGTCGTACCGTGCGCGTCGCAACCGCCACCCTCCGTCTCCGTGGAGAGCGAGATCAGCTTGCCCTTCGTGTCCGCCGCGGTCTTGTTGTAGATGTACTGAAGGTTGGTCGTCTTCCCGCAAAGGCCCGGC
>NZ_RAWR01000314.1:0-8788 GCF_003986945.1 Corallococcus sp. AB018
CTACGGGGGTGGGCGCTCTCCCGCATTTTTTCGTGCTCAGTGCGCGTCCGCCCAGCTCTTCCCCGCGCCCACGTCCACCTTGAGCGGCACCTTCAGCTCGGCGACGGAGGCCATGCTCTTCACGGCCAGCGCCTTCACGGCCTCCACCTCCGCGTCCGGCGCTTCGAAGAGCAGTTCGTCGTGCACCTGGAGGAGCACGCGCGTCTTCAGCTTCTGCTCCCGGAGCGCGGCGTCCACGGCCAGCATGGCCTTCTTCATCAGGTCCGCGGCGGTGCCCTGGATGGGCATGTTGATGGCGGCGCGCTCGGCGGCCTGGGCCACCGCCCGGTTCTTGGAGAGCAGGTCCCCCATCAGGCGGCGGCGGCCGTAGAGCGTCTCCACGTAGCCCACCTTGCGCGCCTTCTCCACGGTGTCCTCCAGGTACTGGCGGATGCCCGCGTACCGGGTGAAGTACCGCTCGATGACGTCGCGCGCGTTCTCCTGGGAGATGCCCAGGCGCGTGGACAGGCCGTGCGCGGACAGGCCGTAGGCGATGCCGAAGTTCACCATCTTCGCCACGCGGCGCTGCTCGCGGTCCACGTCCTTGGGGGCCACGCCGAAGACTTCCGCCGCCGTGCGGCTGTGGATGTCCTCGTCATTGCGGAAGGCGTCGATGAGGACCGGGTCCTCCGCGATGTGCGCCAGCAGCCGCAGCTCAATCTGCGAGTAGTCCGCGCTCACCAGCTGGTGCCCGGCGTCCGCCACGAAGGCGCGGCGGATTTCACGCCCCAGCTCCGTGCGGACGGGGATGTTCTGCAGGTTCGGGTCGGACGAGGACAGCCGGCCGGTGGCGGTGGCTGCCTGGTGGTACGTGGTGTGGATGCGCCCGTCCTTCGCCACCAGCGTGGGCAGCGTGTCCAGGTAGGTGCTCTTGAGCTTGGACAGGCCCCGGTACTCGATGAGCGCGCGCGCGAGCACGCTGTTGTGCTCCTCGGCCAGCTTCTCCAGCACCTCCTGGTCCGTGGACGGGCCCGTCTTGCCGCGCTTGAGGATGGGCAGCTTCTGCTCCTCGTAGAGCACCTGCGCCAGCTGCGGATTGGAGCCCAGGTTGAAGACGTGGCCCGCGGCCTGGTGGCACTCGGCCTCCTTCGTCTTCACCTCCACGTCCACGCGTTCGGACGTGCGGCCCAGCTCCACCACGTCCAGCTTCACGCCCTCGCGCTCCATCCGCGCGAGCACGGGCAACAGCGGCAGCTCCAGCGTGCGAGCCAGCTCCGAGAGTCCGCCCAGCTCCAGCTCCTTCCACAGCTCCGGAGCCATCCTGCGCGCCGCGTCCGCGCGCACCGCGTACGCCGCGGCCACCTCTTCCGGCCCGTGGTCCGCCAGCGGCCGCCCCTTCTTGCCCTCCACCGACGCGGGCAGCGCGGGCAGCTCCGAACGCAGCCGTTCGCGCGCCAGGTCCGCCAGCGCGTGCTCCCGGCGCGACGGGTTGAGCAGGTAGCTCAAGAGCTCCACGTCGTCCTGGGCGCCCTCCAGCGTCAGCCCTTCATGGGCCAGCACCAGCGTGAGCGCCTTGAGGTCGTGGCCGCCCTTCTTCACCGCCGCGTCCGAAATCACGTCCTTCATCACCGCGGTGAAGGCCGCCACCGGCACCTGCGTGGCGCCCAGCTGCTGGTGCCGCAGCGGCACGTACCGCGTGGAGCCATCCGGCAGCGCCACGCCCATGCCCACCAGCGGCGCCGCGAAGGGCATGCCCTCGTAGGCGGGCACCAGGGTGAGAGACCCGGCCGCCTTCGCCGCTTCCGCCAGCGCCTTCAGCTCCGCCTCGGTGGTGACCAGCGTGGTGGTGGTGGCGAGCGGCGCCACGTCCGGCCGCGCCGGGGCCTCCTCCGCGGGCAGGTCGCGCAGGAGCGCGAAGAACTCCAGCTCCGTGAACAGGTCCCGCGCACGCGTGGCGTCCGGCGCACGGCGGACCAGGTCCTCCAGCTTCACGCCCAGGGGCAGCCCGGTGTTGAAGGTGACGAGCTGCTTGGCGCGCGCCAGGCTCTCGCGGTGGGACTCCAGCGCCGCGCGGATCTTCGGCTTCTTCACTTCCTCCACGCGCGCGAGCAGCGTCTCCACGTCGCCGAACTGGTGGAGCAACTCCACCGCCGTCTTGTCGCCCACGCCGGGTACCTTGGCGACGTTGTCCACCGCGTCGCCCACCAGGGCCAGGAAGTCGCGCACCTGCTTGGGCAGGATGCCCATCTTCTCCTGCACGTCCGCGATGCCGATGCGCTTGTTCTTCGCGGGGTCGAAGAGGGTGATGTCCTCGTCGACAATCTGCATGAAGTCCTTGTCGCTGGTGACGACCAGGACCTGGAAGCCCTCCGCCTTCGCTTGCAGCGCCAGCGTGCCGATGACGTCGTCCGCCTCCCAGCCCTCCGCGTCCAGCGAGGCCAGGTTCAGCACGTCCCCCACCTTGCGGATGAGCGGGAACTGGGGCGTCAGGTCCTCCGGCGCCGCCTTGCGGTTCGCCTTGTACGTGGGGTCGATCTTCTGACGCTCCACGCGGCCGGACTTGTCGAACGCGAGCGCCACGTGCGTGGGCTTCAGCTCCTGCAGGGCCTTGAGCACCATGCGGGTGAAGCCCAGCACCGCGTTCGTGGGCACCCCCTTGCTCGTCGTGAGCGGGGGGATGGCGTGGTAGGCGCGGAAGATGAAGCCAGACGCGTCGAAGAGCGCCAGGCGGCGCTCGGAGCGCGGGGGGCTGGTGTCGGCCATCCCCCGTCCCTAGCGCGCCTACCGCTGTCTGTCCACGAAGCCCCGCACCGGAGCGCCGCTCAGCGGCACTTCATCTCGGCCTTCTTCGCGGCCATCTGCTCGGCGATGCCGTCACCCGGCACGGCGTAGTCCTCCACCGCCTGGAAGTCCGAGCAGCTGCCTACGCTGTTCAACGCGTTCTGCGCCTGCGTGGAGCAGAACGCCACCACGCGGTTCAGGTTCGTGTTGCCCTTGTAGAAGTCGAAGCCCATCTTCCAGATGCGGCAGCCGCGGCGGCGGTCCTCGCGGTCGGCGAAGTGCTTGCCACGCAGGTAGGCGGAGGCCGCCAGGTCCTGGAACATGTTCTTCCGGTAGAAGGACAGGTGCGACTCCGCCAGCTCCGCCATGATGCGCTTGTCCGTCGCCAGCGCGTCCTTGAACGGCGCCACCGCGCGCTCGGGGTCTTCGTTGGTGATGTTGCTCCCGCCCGTCTTGAAGAGCTGATCCACGTTGGACACGTCGCGAATGAGGTCGTCCGCGAGCTGGTGGTACTGCGCCTGGTCTTCCTTCGAGCGCAGCTTCTGCAGCGTCGCCATGGCCTCGCTGCCACGGCCGGCCCAGTAGTCCATCATCGCCGCCTGGATGAGCTTCGGGGCGTAGCGCTTGGCGAACATGGCGCGCACCTCGCTGGCCTGATCCACGCCCAGACCGTCCTCCTGGAGGATGTCGGACACGGGGCACGTCCACGGCTGCGCGTTCCGGTCCACGCGCTGGCGGGCCACCAGGAACTTCACGAACATGGTGTCCTTGGGGCGCCACTCGTTCTTGCGCAGACCGCCCTCCAGGCGGAGCGTCTGACCGATGGGCGGCTCCATGTCCTCCTTGCTCTGCTTCTGGCACCACACTTCCATGTACTGCTGGCAGCGCTGGACCGCGGGCCCCCACTGCGAGTTGTTCAGGTAGCGATTGCAGTCGAACTTCGCGCGATCCACGAACTGCTCGGCCGTCTCCTTCGCCTTGGAGCGGGCGCGGCGGAAGTACTCGCTCTCCTTCGGAATCTTGCGGAGGTACTCCAGGGCGTCCTTCTCGCGGTTGAGCTCGATGGACTTCTTCGCGGCCTCGAAGTTGTCGAAGGCCTCCTTCTCCAGCTTGATGCGCCGCACGAGGGTGTTCGCCTCGGCGTTGATGGGGTCCATGTCCAGCGCCTGCTCGCACGCCTTCTCGGCGCGGCCCCAGTCCGGAGCCCCCGTCTCGTTGGAGGCGTAGGAGCGGCACTCGCTGAGGAACTCCTGCACCTGCTGCGCGGGATCCAGCGGCGCGGCGGGCCCCGTCGGCTGCGTCTTCCGCGGCGCCCCGACGGAGGACTTCACCACCGCCGCCACCGCGAGCAGCGCCACCACGCCGCCCGCGATCACCATCAACTTGCGCTTATTGCCCGACTCGGGCGACGCCCGGCCACCACGACGTGCCGGCGCCGCGCCCGTGCCAGGACGGCGCGCGGGCGTCTCGGCGGCCTCGTAGGTCATCTCCACCACGCCGAACTGGAGGACGTCCCCGGGCTGCAGGTCGACGAACTCCTCGCCCAGCAATTCGCCGTTGAGCAGGGTGCCGTTCGCGCTGCCCAGGTCGCGCGCGAGCACGCCCGTGCCCTCGCGCTTCACCTCCGCGTGCTTCCGGCTCACGGAGTCGTCATCCAGGACGACCACCGCCGGAGGCGCCCGGCCCACCAGCAACGTGCCGTTGATGGGATAGGACTTGCCCGCCCATGGCCCCGTCATGCCCTTGAGCACCGGACCCGAACCCGCGCCCGCCGCCGCGGCACCCGCACCCGCGGGCGTGGAGCGAGCGGGCCGCTTCGCCAGCGCGCCTTCGGGCTTCGCGGCGCCGTTCTGCGTGGCCTTGGCGCGGATGCTGGGCATGGCGCGCGTGCCCTTCACGGGCGCGTCCGAGAGCGTCGCCGGATCGCCGGGCGGAGGTGTGGCCGCGCGGCGCCCGCTGGTGCTCCGGGCATTGCCCTTGAGCTTCATCTCGTAGTCGCCCAGCAGCACCTGCGAGGCCGGCGTCAGCGCCGTGGGCCCCTCGATGCGCTCGCCGTCCACGAAGGTGCCGTTCTGGCTGCCTCCGTCCTCGACGTAGACGGTGCCGCCCTCCACGTAGACGCGCGCGTGCTGCCGCGACACGCCGCCTTCCGTGAGGACCAGGTCATTGCCTTGCTGGCGGCCAATCTTCAGCTCGCCCGCGACTTCGTGCTCGTGCTCAGTGCCGTCAGGGTGACGGACGACCAGGGTAGGCATGGGCGCGTCAGTCCTCGCGGAAGATGCTCATGTTCACGGGGATGCCCTTGCGCTGGAGCTCGTCGTAGAACTTCGGGACGAAGCCTGACGCCACGTAGCGTCCGCGCACCTTGTGGTCCTCGGTGAAGCCGTCCTGCTTGTAATAGAAGATGTCCTGCAGGGTCACGATGTCGACCTCCATGCCGGACACCTCGGTGATGAAGCAGATCTTCCGAGAACCGTCGGAGAAGCGCGTCTGCTGCACGATGAGGTGCACGGCGCTGGCGATCTGCTCGCGGATGGCCTTCACCGGCAGCTCCATGCCGGACATGAGCACCATCGTCTCCAGCCGGGCAATCGCGTCACGCGGCGTGTTCGCGTGCAGCGTGGTGAGCGAACCGTCGTGGCCGGTGTTCATGGCCTGGAGCATGTCCAGCGTCTCGCCGGAGCGGCACTCGCCCACGACGATGCGGTCCGGCCGCATGCGCAGGCAGTTCTTCACCAGCTCGCGGATGGTGATGGCGCCCTTGCCTTCCAGGTTGGGCGGGCGGCTCTCCAGCTGCACCCAGTGGTCCTGCGGCAGCTGAAGCTCCGCCGCGTCCTCCACCGTGATGATGCGCTCACCCTCCGGGATGAACGAGCTGATGATGTTCAGCGTCGTCGTCTTCCCGGAGCCCGTGCCGCCGGAGATGACGATGTTGCGCCGGGCCGTCACGCACATCTCCAGGAACTCGGCCATCTGCGCGGTGACGGTCTTGTATTTGATGAGGTCCTGGATCTTCAGCGCATCCTTCTTGAACTTGCGGATGGTGATGCAGGGGCCCTTGAGCGCCAGCGGCGGGATGATGGCGTTCACGCGGCTGCCGTCCTTGAGGCGCGCGTCCACCAGCGGGCTGGATTCGTCGATGCGGCGGCCAATGGGCGCCACGATGCGCTCGATGACGCCGAGCACCGCCTGGTTGGAGGAGAACGTCTTCTCCGACAGGGTCAGCTTGCCCTTGCGCTCGATGTAGATCTGGTTGGCGTGGTTCACCATGATCTCGCTGATCTCTTCCGACGCGAGGAACGCTTCCAGGGGCCCCAGGCCCAGCGCCTCGTTGATGACGTCGGTGAGCAGCTCCTCCCGGTCCACGTCCCCGGGAAGCTCCTGGTCCGCCTCCATCTGGTCGATGATGTCCCGGATGGCCTTCTCGGTGCGGCGCCAGAGTTCCTCGTCCCCGAGCCGGTCCATGTCCATGCGGCGCAGGTCCAGGTACTCGATGAGCCGGTCGTGGATCTCCTTCTGGAGCCGCGAGTAGCGCTCCAGCCGGGGGTCCACCTTGCGCTTGTTCTTCGCCATGGCCGCGGCCATGGACGCGGGCATGCGGCTGGGAGCCGCGGGGGCGGGCGCGGGCGCCTCCTCCTCCTCGTAGGGCTCCTCCTCTTCGTAGGCCTCTTCCTCGTCGTAGGCCTCTTCGCCCTGCTCCTCGTCGTAGCCCTCGTCAGCGGGCTCGTCGGCAAGCGCCTCGACGTTGAGGATGTAGTCGCCGATGGAGACCTGGTCGGTGGGCTTCAGCACCATCGGCCCGGCGATCTTCTTGCCGTTCACGAAGGTGCCGTTCGTGGACTTCATGTCCACGATGATGAAGCGGCCGTCCTTTTCGACGATGCGGGAGTGGGTCTTGGAGACGTTCCCCTTGGCGAGCACGATGTCGTTGCCAGCAATCCGGCCGATCGTGATCTCGTTCTTGGGGTACTCCCGCTGCTCCGAACCGCCGCCCTTCTCCGTCAGCGTGATGAGAAACATGGGCCGGGATGCTACCAAGCCCTCCTACGACCTCAAAGACTCCTGCGACGCTCGCCCGCCTGCTGCCCGGAAACGGACGGGCCGGCACCCTCCCCCTCTGAAGCAGGGATGGGGCCGGCCCGGATCCAACGTGAGGGCGCTTTTGAGGGCCGTCAGTCGAAGATGTTGAAGTTCACCTCGGAGCGGGCCTGCTTGTAGCGGGTCTTCACGTCCTCGATGATGCTGCGGACCTTGTCCGAGTCCGGGTTCACGATGCGCGGGGTGACGAAGATCACCAGCTCGCGCTTGGTGGTGTCGAACGCGCGGTTCTTGAACAGCTCGCCCACGATGGGGATGTGACCCAGGCCGGGCAGCTTCGCGACGGCCTTCTGCTCGTCGTGGCTGAACACGCCGGACAGCACGATGGTCTCACCGTGGCGCACCGTGACGTTCGTCTTGACCTTGCGGGTGCGGAAGCCGGGGATGGCGGACGAACCACCGAAGGACACGGACACGGAGGTGTCGATTTCAGAGGCCTCCGCCTCCACTTCCGTCTGGATGTTGCCGTTGCGGTCCGCGGTGGGGCGGATGTTCAGGATGACGCCGTAGGGCTTGTACTCCACCGTGAACTGCGTGTTGGTGATGAGGGGGATGGGCACCTCGCCGCCAGCGAGGAACTCCGCCTTCTCACCGCTGGCGCACACCAGCTTGGGCTGCGCCAGCAGGCGGCCGTAACCGTCGTTGGCCTGGAAGCCGATGCTCAGGTCGGAACCGCCCGTCGCGCTCATGATCAGGCCGGAGACGGCGTCGCCAGAGGGGATGAGCGCCTTGTTCAGCGTCGCGGCGGCGGTCAGCGTGCCGGTGATGTCCGTGGGGTACTTGATGCCGTAGCGGTCGCGGCTGTTGCGGCGGATTTCGACGAACTGGACCTCGGAGAGGATCATCCGCTTGATGCCGACGACGAGCAGGTTCTCCACCTTCTCACCGATGGCCTTGGTGATGAGCTCCGCCTTCTGGAGGTCCTGCTGGCTCTCCACGGAGCCCTCCAGGAAGATGGTCGCGCCCACCACGTTGGCCTGCACGTTCTTCAGGCCCGCCTTCTGGAAGGCCGCGTTCAGGTTCTGCGCGACCAGCTTCTTGGCGTTGGGGGCGATCTTCACGAACGACTTCACGTTCGGGTACAGGCTCACCACCTGCTCGATGCGGTCCGCGTCCTGCGTGGTGTAGGCCTGACCGTCCAGGTAGATGCGGTCACCCACCATGCGCACGGACACGCCTTCGATTTCACCCAGCAGGCGCTTGATTTCGGAGATGACCTCGTTGGGGTCCTGCTTGCGGACCGTCACCAGGTAGCTGATGCGCTGACCCGAGGACTTCCAGACGAGCAGCGTCGTCTTGCCTTCGGCGTTACCGGTGACGAGCAGCTGGCCGGTGCCGAGCGTCTTCACCTCGGCGATGGACGGATCACCCAGCGCGACGCGGCTGAGGCCGGGAATGGTGAGCACCTTCTGGGTACCCACACCCAGGCTGACGGAGCTTCCCTCCTGGGCCAGGGCGGGGGCACTGGCCACCAGGGTGACGAGGGCGCCGAGCGCCAGGGCTTGCGTGAAGCGAGTGGACATCGTGTGAATCCCCTTCTTGCGTGCGCGCGCCCGGCCTGACGGCGCGCTATCCCAGATGTTGTTGCTGCCACCACATGGCCCAGAAAGTCCCGACCGCGATGGAGACGCCGTAGGGGATGTGTCGCACGGGAGCGGGCGAGGTTTCCTCGCGCATCCATTTCATCCGCACCGCCCAGCGACGGGCCACCGCCGCCAGCGTGTCCCAGACGGCCCCCTGCCACAGCAGCGTGACGATGGCCTGCAGCGCGCCCGTAAGCGAGATGAAGGCCGCCGCGGCGAGCACCGTGGGAAAGCCCAGCACGCAGCCCACGCCCGCCATCAGCTTGACGTCACCCCACCCCATGCGCCCGCGCAGCGCACCCGGCACCAGCAGCAGCGCGAGTCCCGCGCCCGCCAGTAGCCCGCTC
>NZ_RAWR01000315.1:0-8714 GCF_003986945.1 Corallococcus sp. AB018
GCGGGGGCTCGGGGGCGGTGGATCCGGACCTCAAGGAGTACGCCGACGCGCTCCAGGTGCTGGACGAGAACTGGGACACCTTCGACACGGCGAAGGGCACGAAGGACGGCAAGCTGACGATGGCGGACCTGGAGGCGGTGCTGGGCAGCCCGGCGGCGTCCTCCACGCTCAAGCGCGCCGCGCAGTTCTTCACGGACCACCCGGAGTACTGGCACCGCCTGGAGATGGCGGCGGGCGGCGGCCGGGACGGCGTCACCAGCTGGCAGGACCTGGACGCGGAGCTGGACTCGGTGCCGAAGGCGTCGAGCGGCAGCGGCCGGAGCACGGGCGGCTCGCGGGCGCGCGACATCGTGGACAACCCGAACCTGAGCATCGAGCAGAAGGTGCAGGCCCTGCTGATGGGCATCACCGAGGACACCGACGACGAGCTGCTGGACGTGATGAACGAGATGGCCAGCGCCCGCGAGGAGCGCGCCACGTTGGGCACCAGCGACTCGGACAAGGCGCGTGGCGCGAAGCTGGACACGAGCATGCAGGAGCTGGAGCTGCGGCTTCAGACGCTGATGGAGAAGCGCAAGGCCATGTTCGACCTGATGAGCAACATGTCTTCGAAGTTCAACGAGATGGCGAAGACGGCCATCTCCAACCTGCGCAGCGCGTGAGGGCCGCCATGGGACGCATCATCAAGCACGACGGCGGCGAGGGACTGACGATGGAGATCGGCACGGCGCGCAGGCTGAAGGCATTCGCGCGGGGGGAGACGACCTGGGCGGAGGTGGAGGGGATGACCTTCGAGGAGGCGAAGGCCATCGCGCAGGTGGGCTGCGACCTGGCGGCGGCGGGCCGGCTGGAGGAGGCGCGCATCCTCTTCGAGGGGCTCGTGGAGGGGAACCCGAAGGACTCCGCGGCGCACGCGGCGCTGGGCACCGTGTACCAGAAGCTCGGGAGGGTGGAGGACGCGCTCACCGAGTACACGCACGCGCTGACTGGAGACCCGCGCAACCCCGTGGCGCTGACGGGCCGGGGCGAGCTGCACCTGCGCCGGGGCGAGCGGCAGGGCTTCACGGACATCGCCAACGCGGTGGAGGTCGACCCGCATGGCGAGACGTCCGCGGGACGCCGCGCGAAGGCCCTGGTGAAGGCCATCACCCTGGTGGCGGTGGAGAAGCTGAAGGAGGGCGCTCCGCCGACGTGAGCGGTTGACGGGAGAGACGTTTCAAGACGGATGTGCCACCGGACAGTTGGGGAGCGGTCCGGGGGCGGCCGGCCGGAGGGTGGGCCTGGATGGCGAGGGGGAGTGGAGTGGAGGCCCATCCACCGGCGGCTTCTTGAAAGCGGCTTCAGGGCGCGTCGAGCGCGGTGAGCCGTTCCCCGATGGGGGGATGGCTCATGCCCTTGAGCACGACCCAGCGGGGCGGCTCGGGGTCCATCTTGTTCACCCGGGCGGCCTTCACCAGCATGCGGCGGAAGGCGCCGGAGTCGCCGGTGAGGTTCAGGCCGTAACGGTCCGCCTCGCGCTCGCGCTCGCGGGAGAGCGCCCCGGCCACGGGGGCCGCGAGCGTGATGAGGAGGAACACCACCAGCGAGATCAGCGGCAGGGTGCGGATGTCGCCCGAGCGCTGGATGCCCCACCAGCCCCGGCGGGCGGACAGGCGCAGCAACTGGTCGATGAGGAAGAGCAGGGCCAGCACCGCGAGCGACGAGAAGATGCGGCCGGGCCAGCGGGGCTCGTTCACGTGGCCCGCCTCGTGCGCCACCGCGGCCAGGACTTCGTCCTCCGCGAGCTCACCCAGGATGACGTCGTTGAGGACGATGGTGCGCGTGGGGCCCTGGCCGGCGAAGTACGCCTGGATGCGCTTGGACTGCACGGACGTCTTCTCCACCACCACGTCGGAGAAGGTGATGTCCGCCTTGCGCATGAGTTCGGTGATGCGCGAGCGCAGCGGCCCTTCCTGCAAGGGCGTCTGGTCGTAGTAGAGGCGGGCGCGGTACGGGTCCAGGGCGGCGGCCACCAGCATCAGCAGGGCCACCGGCACGCCCAGCACCAGCCACCACCTGCGCACGCGGCGGGCCAGGCCATACAGGCCGATCACGAGCGCCGTCAGCGCGATGGCGCCCACGAGGGTGCCCTTGAACCACATCCACGCGAAGGTCGCGGGCGTGTCGTTGGACAGGCCGTGCCGGTGCTCCAGCACGTAGAAGAAGTACACGTTCGCGGGGGCGTAGAGCAGCTGCGTGGCCAGGTCGATGAAGAGCGCGAAGAGGAGCGCGGCCCCCCAACCGGGTTCACCCCACAGCCGGTCCATGGCGCTGAAGAAGGCGCGGCTCACCGGGGCCTTGCGCAGTTTTCCGCCAAACCTGCGCTCCAGTGACGCCGCCGCGGCTGTCGCGCCCCGGTACACGGGCCGCACGAGCACGGCCAGGATGAGCGCGGACAGGGCCAGCCGCACCAGCGGGTCCACCGCCGCCCGGATGTAATAGGGCTGGTGGTAGGCGTGGATGTCGGCGAGCTGCTCCGGGGTGAAGAGCGGTTCCATGGCCGGCGGGGGGCGCTAGCGGTGCTTCGCGCCCGCGTTGGAGGCGGGCATGGGCACGGAGACCCCTTCCGACTCCGTGTCGGCGTCCGCGTCCGCGAGCAGGAGCGTCTTCACCTTCTCCAGGCTCTGGCGGGTGCGGTCCACGAAGGCGTTCTGCGAACCGATGCGCTCGGCGGCCTCCAGCGTGCGCTCGTAGATGTTGATGGACTTGGTGAGCAGCACGCGGATCTTCTTGCGCAGCTCCTGGCGGTAGACCTCCGCCTCCTCGGCGTTGAGCTCCGGGGGCGTGGGCGAGTTCACCATGTGCTCGTGGAGGTTCTCGTACAGGGCGCCAATCTGCGCGCCCGCGGCGGTGGCCCAGTAGCCGTTGCCCACGCGGATGGCGCGCAGGTAGTGGCCCTGCGCGGACAACAGCAGCTCCGCCTTGTAGTTGAGGTCCTGCGCCAGCCCGTCGCTGCCCCGGCTGGCCTCCAGCTTCACGGCCTCGTAGTGCAGCCGGTAGATTTCGCCGACGAAGAAGTGCGCCTGCGCGGGGAAGTAGTCCTCCACCTCCGCCTTGTCCGGCAGGGCGTCATACGCGGCCAGCGCCTTGCGCAGCGTCCCCTCCGCGTCGTCGGTGCGGCCGGCCTCCACCTGGCAGATGCCCTGCTGCACCTGGGCCTCGATGCGGCGTCCCGCGGGCAGGTCCGCGCGCGCGGCCAGCGTCGTCAGCAGCTTCACCGCCTCCTCGTAGCGCTCCAGATGGTAGAGCGACTCCGCCACGCGGAAGGACGCGTCCAGCGCGTCGCCCTGGCCCTTCTCCGGCTCCGCCAGTTCGGCGAAGCGCCCGTAGGCGTCGTCCCACTCCTTGAGGCGCTGGTGCGCGAGGCCCGCGTTGTAGAGGGCCTGCCGGCGGTGCTGGCTGTTGGGGTGGAAGTCCGCGAGCCGGCCGAAGTAGCGCGCCGCCTGCTTGAAGTCGTTGGCGGCGAAGGCGGAGGTGCCGCCCGCGAAGAGCTCCTCGTCGTTGAGCTTGTCCAGCTCCAGGTCCGCCGTCACCGTGACGGGGTCGAACTCCACGACCTGCTTGTTCGCCGTGGCGTCCGGCTTCGTCCCCGTGCCCGTGGTGCGGCAGCCCGTGAGCGTCAGGCCCAGGCCCAACACGCCCACCCACAGCCACCGCCGGGCGACTCCGGCTGACTCCATCCGCTTCCTGCCGTGCATGCAGCTCGCTCCCATCCGGACGCCCACGTCACCCGGTGCGGCCCCGGACATCGACACCCAGGAGACCCGCCAGGTTCCCGGGGTGCTCTTCCGCGGTGCTTCCGGAGCCCGCCAGTCTAATGCGGGCAGGCCTCCGGTGCTCAGTCGCCCGTCCGCCCGGCATGAACGCCCCCGCGCGCCGGAAATGCCCGGGGTCTCCGAGCCTCCGGCGAGCCTCCGGCGCGTCACGCGGGGTGGGGGAGGGCGCTCAGGCGAGGACGTCGTCGCCCAGGAGGTAGCGGCCGGTGCCCCACAGCGCGGTGAGGTCGTGCACGTCCAGCCCGAAGCGCGGCACCTGGATGAGGGGCGTGCCCGGACAGGCCGCGCGCAATTGCGCCAGGCCCTCCAGGTCCTGCTGCGCCAGCACCTGGGTTTCGCGCAGCGTCTCCTCCACCTTCGCGCGGCGGGTGGGCGTCAGCGTGGCCGCGTCCGCCCACTGCGCCTGGGTGGGCAGCGGGTGCACGCGGTTCACCACGATGGCCGTCATCTCCATGCGGTTCTGCTTGAGCAGCTTGTGGAAGTGGATGGCCTCGTCCAGCCGCTCCGGATTGGGGCTCGTCACCAGCACGAAGCCCGTCGTCTTGTCCTCCAGCAGCTCGCGTACGCCGCGGGCGCGCTCGCGGAAGCCCTCGTTCATGGAGGAGAGCGTCAGCATGAAGGAGGACAGCTCCTGGAGCATCTCCGTGCCGGTGAAGCGCGACAGCGCGCGCGTCACGTAGCTGCCGCCCAGGTTGAAGAGGGACAGGCCCACCTTGCCCGCCTTCAGCGCGGGCGTGAGCAGCCACTTGGCCGCTTCGTTGTCCAGGAAGTCCAGCACCCGGTTGGGCGCGTCCAGGAAGTCCAGCGCGTGCGCGGTGGGCGGCGTGTCCAGCACCACCAGCTCGTAGTCCGTGCTGCGGCGCAGGTCCCAGACCTTCTCCATGGCGATGTATTCCTGGCTGCCCGCCAGGGCCGTGGAGAGGGACTGGTAGAAGCGGTTGGCGAAGATGCGCTCGCGCTGCTCCGGCGGGGCCACGCGGGTGATGAGGTCGTCCCAGGTGGCCTTCATGTCCAGCATCATCGCGTGCAGGGCCGCCTTGGGCTTCACACCCAGGGGCTCCAGCACGGACGCGGGGACTTCCGCCTCCGTGTTGCCCAGGCCGGACAGGCCCAGGGAGTTGGCCAGGCGCTTCGCCGGGTCGATGGTGCACACGATGCTGGGCCGGCCATCCACCGCCGCGCGCAGCGCGAGCGTCGCCGCCACCGTCGTCTTGCCCACGCCGCCAGAGCCCACGCAGATGAGCACGCGCTTGTTCGCGAGCGCCGTTTGCAGCGCCGTCATGCTCCCGTGCCTCCCGTCACCATCGCGTTCAGGTGCCCCATCACCGTCTCCACCGCGTCCCGTCCGAAGCGCGGCACGAACAACCTGGGCACCGTGTACACCGGCGCGTGGAGGTTGCGCTCCAGCTTCGTGCCCGCGAGCACCGCCTGCGACGCGCGGTCATGGTGCGCCTGGGCCACGCGCATCAGCTCCGGGTGGCCCGCGAGCGCCTCCAGGTCCGCCTCCGTGAAGCGCTGGGGGAAGGCCTGGTTGAGCACCGCCGCGTGCGTGCGGATGTGCACCTTGTCTCGCAGCGCACCGTGCAGCTCCAACGCCTCGTTCACCGGCATCTCCTCCGGCAGCGCCACCAGCACCGCGGCGGTGACGGACGGGTCCACCAGCAGGTCGCGCATCTTCAGCGCCTCGCGCGTCATGGGCCCCGGCGGCACCGTCTGCAGGAGCACCTGCGGCACGCTCAGGAAGGAGATGGCGTGGCCGGTGGCGGGCGCGTCCAGCACCAGCGTGTCGTACTTCCAGCGGCCGTCCGGCAGCTTCTCCTGGAGGTGGAAGAGGATCTTCCCCAACAGCACCAGCTCCTGGAGCGACGGGATGAAGCGCAGGAAGTAGCGCACCAGCCGGTTCTCGAAGACCGTCTTGTAGAGGGTCTCGAAGCGCAGGACCATCAGGCCGTACTCGCGCATGGCCTCCTGGGGGCGCACGTCCACCGCCCAGAGGTTCTCCTCCAGGAGCTTCACCTCCGGGCCGGCTTCGGGCAGCTCCAGGATGCGGCTGACGCGCTCCTGGGTGTTCACTTCGCACACCAGGGTGCGCCGGCCGGCGCGCACCGAGGCCAGGGCCAGGGCGGCGGCGACGGTCGTCTTCCCCACGCCCCCCTTGCCAGAGACGATCCACAGGCGTTTGTCGAGCAGTCCGGCCATAGAGGGCGCGCGAACCGTAGGGATGGGCTCCCGGAGAGTCAACGAGAGTCCACGAGCGGAAATCCCCAATGTTGCCCTGCTTGACACGTCGCGTTGGCCCCTCCCAGAGTGCGGCGTCCTCTTCCTGACGTCCCGCCTGTCCCGACGGCCGAGAGGCCGTGTCCGGGGTGGGCCGGACCTGAACGGTCCCAAGAACATGCTCAAGAACAACCCGGTGATGAAGAAGCTCGTGGAGACGGGCGAGGAGCGCGTGGGCAAGCTCGCGCAGCAGCTGCTCTCCAACGAGAAGTTCGTGGGGGCGGTGCAGACGCTGGTGTCCCGCTCGCTCGCGGCGAAGGGGACGCTGGACGCGGCGCTGCGCACGGCGCTGTCCGCCATGAACCTGCCGTCCACGGCGGACCTGGAGCAGCTGCGCTCGAAGGTGGACGACCTGGAGAAGCTGCTCGCGTCCGTCGAGGGCAAACTGGACACGCTGGTGTCGAACACGTCCTCGAAGAAGAAGGGGTAGGGCGCGGCAAGCCCTCACGGCCATGCGGCGCATCGCGTTCATCAACGAGAAGGGCGGCACCTGCAAGACGACGCTCGCGGTGAACACCGCCGCGTGGCTCGCGCTGGAGCAGCGCCGCCGCGTGCTGCTGGTGGACCTGGACACGCAGGGCCACGCGGGCAAGTCACTGGGGCTGGACGTGCGCACGCTGCCGCGCAACGTCTTCCACCTGCTCACCGACGCGGAGGTGTCCCTGGCCTCCGTGGTGCGCCCCACGGGCGTGAGCGGGCTGGACGTGGTGCCCGCGTACAAGGAGATGGCGGACTTCCCGGTGGTCGTGGCGCAGGACCCGCGCCGCGCGCACCGGCTGGCGGACCGCATGCGTGAAGCGGAAGCCGCGGGCTACGACATGGTGCTGTTCGACGCGCCTCCGTCCATGGGGCTCACCACGCGCAACATCCTGGTGGCGTCCACGGAGGTGGTGGTGCCGGTGGCGCTGACGTACCTGGCGCTGGACGGGTGCGCGGAGCTGGCGGAGACGGTGCGCCAGGTGGGCGAGGCGGAAGGACGCAAGGACCTCCGCGTCACCCGGGTGGTGCCCACGCTGTACCGCAAGACGGCGCTGGCCACGGCCATCCTGGAGCGGCTGCGGACGTACTTCCCCGAAGCGCTCGCCGCCACGCCGCTGGGCTACAGCGTCAAGGTGGACGAGGCGCAGAGCCACGGGAAGACCATCTGGGAGTACGCACCCCAGAGCCCGGGGGCGCGGATGCTCGCGGCCATCGCGGCGGAGATTGACGGCGGGGCCCCTCCGGCGAAGCGGAAGCGGACCCGGCCGAAGGTGGCCTGAAGCGCCGGCGCCCGCTTCCTCACGGGCGCCACGGCGTTCAGGCACGGGTGCTTCAGGACGCGCTGGTGTCCTTCTTGTCGCCCTTCTCCACGGCGTCGAGCTTCTTCTCCAGCTCCTCCAGCCGCTGCGCGAGCGCCTGCATGTCGCGGCCCAGGGCGGGGAGGTTGCCGGTGAGGTTCTCCACGACCTGCTTCACGCGCTCGTCGATGCGGCGCTGGAAGTCCTCGAAAGCGCGCTGGCTGGCCTTGAGCAGCTCCGCCGGGTTGAGGCTCGCGGCGCTGCCCTCGGCCTGCGGCGCGGGCGTGGCGGCGGGGGCCTCCGGAGGGGCTTCCTGCAGGCTGCCGTCCTCGCGGCGCAGCAGCTTGTCCAGCCGCTGCTCGGCCTCTTCGCGGATGGAGGCCACGCGCGGCGAGACCTCCTTCTGGATGAACCCGGAGATGGACTCGCCGGGGTGGCGGATGATCTCCCGCAGCACCGACAGCGGCATCTGGTTCTTCTTCTTCTCCTCTTCGAAGATGATCTGCGCCAGGGTCACGGAGGTCAGGTCTTCCTTCGTGCGGTTGTCGACAATCCGCACCTCGGTGCCCTCCTTGATCATCGCGGCGATCTCATCGAGCGTGACGTACCGGCTCTCCACGGTGTCGTAGAGCTTCCGGTTCGTGTAGCGCTTGATGATCTTCGGCTCCTTGGTGTTGCTGGGAGCGTTTGCTTGCTCGGCCTCGCTCATGTCTGTCGTCTCCGACCCCGGCTGCGCCTTGGCATTTACTGGTTTACTTCTTGATTTCCAAAGGGGCGAACCTCGTATCAAAGGGGTTGGAAGCGAGCAAGTTACCCGGGCCCGACTCGCGGTGGTTGCCGGGTGGGCCTATGCTCCAAGTCCCCCCGACCCGACCCCATGATCGTCCAGTGCGAACAGTGCCAGACGCGGTTCAAGATCCCCGACGAGAAGGTGACGGAAAAAGGGGTCAAGGTCCGCTGCACCAAATGTCAGAACACCTTTCGGGTCGCGCGTGAGCCCGCGCCGGCCCCGAGCGCCCCCCCGCCCGCTGGCCCTCCGGCCGAGCAGCCGGACCCGTTCCAGGCGTTCGGAGACGCCCCGGAGCCCACCGGGGAGGTCACCCGCCCGGGTGCCGCGTACTACGCGCCCGGCGCCCCCGCCGTGAGGTCCCAGGTCCAGTCCTGGGGTGACGTGGATGTGGACATCGACGTGGACGCCCCGCAAGCGGCCCCCGGCCGGGCCCCCGCGCCGGAGAAGTCGAACAGGGCGCCCATCGGCTCCGGACCGACGTGCGTGTCCTCGGGGGCGTCCTCGGGCGCGGCGGACAGGGCCGGGGACGGAGCCGCCATGTCGATGGACGAGAAC
>NZ_RAWR01000316.1:0-8682 GCF_003986945.1 Corallococcus sp. AB018
GGCCGGCACCGCCAACGTGCCGAGCCACACCACCGCCGAGACCCCGAGCTGGAACCTGCGCGTGCGAACCATGTCCCTCTCCCGTCCTGGCCCCCGGCGGGCCAGGACCACTGCGGCCTGCGTCCTTCCTAGCTGCGGAAGGGGTTCTGCAGGAGCACCGTCTCGCCGCGGTCGGCGCCCACGGAGACGCACACCACGGGCACGCCGCTGACCTCTTCCACGCGGCGCACGTAGCGCTTGGCGGCTTCCGGCAGCTCGTCGAAGGTGCGCACACCGGCGATCTTCTCGTCCCAGCCGGGCAGCGACTCGTAGATGGGCTTCACGCGCGCCAGGTCCTCGTAGTCACCGGGCAGCTCGGTGACGCGCTGGCCGTCCAGTTCGTACGCGTTGCAGATGCTGAGCGTCTTGATGCCGCTGAGCACGTCCAGCTTGGTGAGCGCCAGGCCCCACAGGCCGTTGACGCGCACCGCGTAGCGCAGCACCACGCCATCCAGCCAGCCGCAGCGGCGCGGACGGCCCGTGGTGGCGCCGAACTCGTCGCCCACCTTGCGCAGCCGGTCTCCCAGCTCGTCGCTGAGCTCCGTGGGGAACGGGCCTCCGCCGACGCGCGTGGTGTACGCCTTGCTGATGCCCATCACCTTGTCGATGGCCGTGGGCCCCAGGCCCGAGCCCACCGCGGCGTTGCCCGCCACGCAGTTGGAGCTGGTGACGAACGGATAGGTGCCGTGGTCCACGTCCAGCAGCGTGCCCTGCGCGCCCTCGAAGAGGATGCGGGCGCCGCGGCGGACCTGCTCGGAGAGGAAGAGGGACACGTCGTGCACGTAGGGGCGCAGCCGCTCGCCCAGGGCGGTGAACTCCGCCAGCACCTGCGGCGTCTCCAGGCGCGGCACGTCCACGCCGGCCTGGGCGCAGAGGTCCTTCAGCTCCTCCAGCGCGGCGGGCAGGCGCTCGTCGATGCGGCGGCGCAGGCGCTCCGGGTGGAGCAGGTCGCGCACGCGGATGCCCCGGCGGGCGACCTTGTCCTCGTACGCCGGACCAATGCCCCGCCCCGTGGTGCCGATGGCGCTGCCACCGCGCGCCTTCTCACGGAAGCTGTCCAGCAGCTTGTGCCACGGGAAGATGACGTGGGCGTTGTCGGAGATGAGCAGCTGGGCGTCATCCTTGAGGAAGCCGCGCGGCTTGAGCGCGTCGATCTCCCCGACGAGGACGGCGGGATCCACCACCACTCCGTTGCCAATGACACACGTCTTGCCCGGGTGAAGGATGCCGGACGGAATCAGGTGCAGGACGGTCTTCTGCCCACCCACCACCAGCGTGTGCCCCGCGTTGTTGCCGCCCTGGAAACGGACGACCACCTGGGCATGCTCGGTGAGAAGGTCGACGACCTTGCCCTTCCCCTCATCTCCCCACTGCGCTCCGATGACGACGACGTTCGGCATGGTGCCCGCCGCTTAGCACGCGGGAGGGGCCGGGTGACAGTGTTCCGCGAAGCCGCAGTGAAGGGCCTGGCAGGCCGCCCTGTCCCACCCCGGCCATGCCCGGGACATTTCGGCCTGGACAAGCGCTCGGACGCCCTCGGCCAGCCGGCGCACCGCCCCGGCGTCGGCGGATCCGGCCGGGAGGAATTCCGGCTCTGGGGAGGCGTCGCCCAGGAAGGCCACGCCCACCCGCACCGCCACCCCCTCGCGAACCATCCGCGCGGACGCCAGGGCCAGGGCCGTCAGCTCATGGACACACGAGGCCGGGCCCAGGGGGTGGCGAGCACCCGGGCGAAGGAGCACCGCCACGGCCTCGCCGTCCGGCGACTCCCAGAGCAGATCCACCGCGCCCTCCACGCTGGCGCTGTCATCCAGGTCCAGCACGAAGTCCAGGCCCCGGTGGATGGTGGACGCGGGCACCGCCGCGAGCTGGCGGGCGAACGTCGTGTCCAGGAAGCGCTCCACGGTGGCGAGCACGTCGCCCAGGTCGCCCTCGTCTGGATCCCGGCCCGCGCTCCGCAGCAGGTTCTCCAGGTGCGCGCGCCGCTCGGAGGCCTCCACGTCCGCGCCCGCGAGTGACAGGTCCACTTCGCGTAACAGCCGTGTGACGAGCTGGTCCGGACGCTCCACGGGCAGCCAGCCATCGGGCTCCACGAAGAGGGGCGCGGCGCGCACGGGGGCCTCCCACGGTTCGGATCCGACGGCGAGCCCCAGCCGATGGAGCTGGTGGTAGCGGCGAGGACAGGTGAGGAAGTCCTGGACCGCGCGCACGGAGGCGACCGCCGGGGCGTCGGTGAACACTTCGGCACCGGCGCCGGAGGCTTCGACGGACATGCGCTCCAGCGCGGACTCCAGGCGGATCCGCGCCTGTTCGAGCTGCTCCGCCGTGGGCGGCTCCGGATCCGCGGGCGGCGGCAGCTGCTCCACGTCCAAGTCGTTGGCGAGCGCACGCAGGTCCGGATCCGCGTCCAGCCGTCGGTCCACGCGATGCCACCACGTGTCCGTGCCCGCGCGCTTCTCCTCGCCGCCGGACAGCACGAGCAGGTCCTTGGCGCGCGTGAGGGCCACGTAGAGCAGGCGCAGGTATTCGGCGTCCTCGCGGGCCTTCAGCTCGGCGCGCACGGCCTCGAAGCGTTCGGAGGTGAAGGTGTCCAGCGAGTCCGGCATCCACGGCCGCAGGGCCAGGCCGAAGGAGCGCTCGAAGTACGCCCGAGCGGACGTGGTACGGCGGCGTCCTCCCATCCCGGGCACGATGACCACCGGCCACTCCAAGCCCTTGGCGCGGTGGATGGTGAGCAGTTGCACGGCGCGAGGGTCGCCCTCGTCCAGCAGGTCCGCCTGGGCCTCGTTGGGGTCGGAGTCCGCCAGCTGGCGCAGCTCGCGCGCGAAGGCCACGCAGCCTCCCGTGCCGCGCTCGTCCCTGCGCGCCGCCAGCGACAGGAGCTTCTCCACGTTCGCGCTCGCCTGCTCCGCGTAGGGAGAGCCCGCGAGGGCTTCGCGGTAGCCGGTCGCGTCCAACGCTGCCTGCAGGAGGGCATGCACGCCCAGCCGATCCCTCTCTCGCCGTAGCACGGGGATGAGTTCCAGGAAGCGCGCGAGCCGCGACTGCTCACGCGCGGACATGGCGGCGCGGACCTCTTCATCCACCAACCGGGGTGAGCCGAGCGACAGCGGCAGGTCCCCCGCGAGCCGGAACAGCGACGCGTCCGACAGGCCGACCAGCGGCGAGCGCAGCACCGCGGCGAACGCCAGCGCGTCGTCCGCGTCCGCGAGCAGCGCCAGCAACGAGGCGAGGTCGCGCACCTCCTGCGCCCCGTAGAACCCGCGGCCTCGCAGCACCCGGTGCGGCACGCCATGGCGGATCAACGCCTGCCGGTACTCCTCCAGGTGCGTGAAGGTCCGGAAGAGCATGGCCACGTCGCCGCCGCGCGCGGGACGCAGGCCCTTCTTGTCCTCCGCCATCACCGCCGGCGGAGCACCCGGCGCGAGCATCACCCGCAGCCTGCGGGCCACCGCGTCCGCTTCGTACTCGCGCAGCTCCGGGGCGGTGTCGGCCTCCGGCAGGGTGAGCCGCTCCACCACGGGCCCATCCGCCAGGTCCGGGCGCGTGGGCGACAGGTCGTCCGTCTCGGGTTCGTAGACGACCTCGAAGGGACGGGGCGTTGACTCCTTCGCCACGAGCAGCCCAGCGAACGCGCGGTTGAAGAAGGACAGGACACCGGGCAGCGAGCGGTAGTTGTTCTGGAGGAAGCCGCGCATGCCGCCCTCGGCGTCAATCTTGTCCGCGAGGACCTTGAACACGGACACGTCCGCGCCACGGAACTCGTAGATGGACTGCTTGCGGTCACCCACCGCGCACAGGAACGCGGGCTCCAGGGGCAGCGCGGCCACGAGGTCCGCGTCCGGCGTCAGCTCGCGCGGGCCGCCTTCGCGCTTCTCCGACAGGAGCAGCACCAGCTCCAGCTGCAACCGGTTGGTGTCCTGGAACTCGTCCACCAACAGCGCGCCCTGCCGCTCCTGCACCTGCTGACGGAACTCCGGATGGTCGCGCAGCAGGTCGCGCGCCTTCACCAGCAGCGAGGTGAAGTCGAACACGTTGCGCCGGGTCAGCTCCGCGTCGTGCCGCTCCTCCACCTGGGTCAACAGGTCGCGGAAGGTCGCCTCGAAGGGCGCCGTGCGCCACGCGGCGTAGGCATCCTCCAGCCGCCGCACGGAGCCGTCGCTCTTGCCCTTCACTCTCCAGAGCAGTTCCTTCAAGCACGCGCCCGCGCCCTTGCGCAGGTTGGCCAGGTTGCGCGGCTCCGACAGCAGCACATTGCGCAGCGTCGGGAAGTGGGCCGGCTGCATGAACGTGTCCGGCGTCATGCCCTTCAGCGCGGGCTCGGCTGCGGACAGGAGGTTGCTCCACTCGCCCTTGGTGTCCTGGGCGCGGGCGTCCAGGCACAGGCGGCGGCAATCGTCGATGAGGGCTTCGAGCTGCGCCTTGTCCGCCACGCCGTCGCCCACGCGCGCCGTCGCGGCCTTGAGGCCCTCTTCGCGCAGCGTGCCGTAGACGTCCATCAGCGCGGCCACGAGCCCGTCGGAGAAGCCGGAGCCGGAGAAGCCCAGCTCCGCGCACAGCTCGCGCACGCGCGCGTCGCCGCCCTCCAGCGCGTCCAGGACGACGCGTTCGGTGACGTCCTCCAGCAGGCCCGAGGCCTCCAGTTCGTCGAGCACCTCGAAGGCGGGATCAATGCCCACCGCGGGCGGCGCGCGGCGCAGGAGCTGACCGCAGAGCGAGTGGAACGTGCCCACCGTCGCGGCGCCCAGCTCCTCGCGCACCTTGCGCCACGCGTCCTGCGTGGGGAACGGACGCTCCAGCCTCGCGAGCGACGCGCGCAGCACCTTCTCCGCGTCGAGCGGGACGTCACCCTGGGCCAGCGCGTCCAGGCGCTCGCGGACGCGCTTGCGCATTTCGGCGGCGGCCTTGTCCGTGAACGTGAGCATGCACAGCCGGGAGGGACGCAGCGGATCCGCCTGCCGTGCTCCCGCGAACAGGTGCAGCGTCATCGTGACCAGGCTGTACGTCTTGCCCGCGCCTGCGCCCGCCATCAGGGCCAGGTTCTTCTCCAGCGCGAGCATGTGGGGCGCGGTGTCGCTCATCCGCTCCCCTCGTCCGAGATGCGGCGCTCGGTGATGCGGCACACCGCGCGGTAGCCGCACTTGCCGCAGTCATTGGGCCGCGCCGGAAAGTCGCCCTTGCGCAGCTGGCGCACCAGCGACTCCACCGCGTTGGGCAGGTTGAGTCCGGCGGCGTCCGCCACGCGCTGGCGCACCTCCGGATCGGTGGACAGCAGGTCCTCTAGCTCCGCGGGCGGCATCACCGAGGACAGGTGGATGGCGTCTCCCGTGCGCAGCGAGAACCACGCCGCGTTGCGCGCGCCCACGTGGCCGGCCTCGCGCGCGGCGTAGAGGTACAGCGGGAGCTGGAAGTCCGAACGCAGCAGGTTCTCCTTCAGCGTGCGCTTGTCCAGGCGGCCCGTCTTGTAGTCGATGACGCCCACTTCCACACCAGCCGTGTCCAGCCGGTCGATCTGCCCCTCGAAGACGATGGCGTCCTCCGCCACCATCAGCTTCACGTCGCTCCAGCGCTTGTCCTCGGCGGCGGGGCCGAAGCGCAGCTCGAAGCCTTCGGGCACCAGTGGGTCGAACGGTAGGCCATGCCGAGGATCCGTCAGGATGCGCCGGGCCATGGCCTGGGCCTTCTCGCCCGCGAGCTTCCACAGCTCGTGGTGGCCCACGTGGTACAGCTCCGCGAAGTGCCGGCTGGCCTTCTTGACCGCCTTCTCCAGCACCTCCTCGGGGATGTCCTCCGGCGCCTGGCCCAGGAGCTTCTTCTCCTTGAGCGCCTTGAAGACCTCTTCCATCACGCGATGCCAGAAGGTGCCTCGGCCCCGAGCGTCGAACTCCTCGTTGGCCACCACGGGCTCGGCCACCTTCAGGCCATATGCGATGAAGCCCTGGAAGCCGCAGTTGCCGAACTTCGACAGGGCGCTCGCGGACAGCGGGCGCTCCAGGCCGAAGTGGAACGTGTCGCGCAGCTTCTGCTCCAGTTGGGGGCCCTGCACGCCGCCGGTGAACTCGCCGGGCAGTTCATCCTCGCGGCCGAAGAAGCGCAGGCGCGCGGCCTCCATGTGGGCCAGCTCGCGGGCGCTGCGGAACCAGTCATCCGTGCCGAAGCGGTCCTTGAGCACCTGTCCCGCGGGGTCCGGCTCCGTGACACGCAACGACGGGAACGACAGGCCCGCCAGCGCCTCCAGCGCCACGGTGCGCCGCAGCTCCGGCAGCGTGAGCACTTCGTCCAACGGCAGCACCGGAGGCAGCGTGCGCGTGGACCACTTGTGGCCGGTGAGCCGGCGCACCTCTTCCAGAAACGCGGAGGGCACCTGCTCCTGTCCGCCCGAGGCCTTCACCGCGAACGACAGGCTCAACGAGCCCTCCGCCGCCGCGAGCGCGCTGGCGAAGAGCAGCCGGTCTTCCGTGAGGCGCCAGGGCGCCCGGTCGTCGAACTCGCCGCCGGTGAGGCGGAACACGTCCCGGGTCAGGTGCTGGTTGAGCGCCACGCGCTCCGCGTCTCCGAGGAGCGGCGACGGCGGGTCTCGCCCGGGGAGCCGGCCTTCGGTGAGCCCGGCGACGAAGAGATGCCGGAAGGTGCGACCCGGAACCTCCGACAGGTCCAGCACCTCCACCGCGCCCGTGGACGAGCCTCGCGCGGGCAGGTGCACGTCGCGCAGCGCGTCCGCCAGCCACCGGCCCAGCACGCGCCGGGTGATGCGGGGACCTCCGCCCACGGCGCGCAGCGAGCGCAGCAGCGCCTCCATCCGTTGGCGGAACGCCGCGAGCGCCGCGTCGTCCCGGGCCCTCGCGTCCTCGATGCGCGCGCCCAGGGACCCGGCCTCGCGAGCCTCCAGGGGCCCCGCGGAGTCCAGCAGACCCAGCCGCTCCACGACCTTCCACCACGCGGCGAGTGCCTCCGCGGCAGGGGCCTCCTGGGGGATGTGGCGGCATTCGTCGATGAGCCGCATCACGCGGTCGCGCAGCGCGCGCACGGCCATCACCTTGACCGTGTCCTCCTTGCGCTTGCCGCCCTGCGCGGCCATCCGGCGCGCGAGCCCCTCCAGGCGCACGTCGTAGGCGCCCTTCCCTCGCGTGGCGCCCAGGCGGTCGTCGCGCGCGGCGGCGAGCGCGAAGAGGGTCGCGGGTGCATCCGGCCCGCCGCGCGACAGCGAGGGCACGTAGCGGCTGGAGACGAGCTCCGCCACGCGTTCGGCCGGGAAGCCGTCCTCCATCAGCACCGGCAGCTCCAGCGCCAGCCGCACCGGCCCCGCGAGCGCGAGCGGTTCACCCCACGGCAGACGCACCGGTATGCCCAGGTCGCCCAGGGCCTCCGCGAGCCAGCCCGCCTCCGGGCCCAGGTCCCGGTACGCGATGGCGATGTCGCCCGGCGCGCTGCCCGCGTCGATGAGGCGGCGCACGTCGCGAGCCACCACGCGGGCCTCTTCGCGCGCGTTCGTCGCGTTCCACACGGACAGCCCGTCCACCGCGCCCTTCAGCGCGTCGCGAGCGGCGCGGGGCGAGAACAGGTGCCGGCCCAGGTCGGTGAAGGGGCGGCCCTCGAAGGTGACGTCCGCCTTGAAGAGGTCCACGTGGGGCATGGTTTCGCCCCGGTTCTCGAAGGCGCGGAACAGCGCCGCGAGCGCCGCGTCGGCCACCGGCGAGCCGCCCACCGGCGTCTCCACGCGCAGCGACACGCGCCGGGCCTCGCACGCCGCGGCGAGCCCCATCAGCAGCTCCAGCTTCGACGGGCGCACGTCGTAGACGCCGTGGAGCACCAGCCCCGTCACCCCATCCCAGCCCGAGGGCCACGTGCCCCGGTCCAGCGCCTCACGAGCCCCCCGGAGCACGTCCTCGCGGTCCGCGAGTCCCAGCTCCGCCAGCCGCTGTTCGTACAGGTGATAGAGCCGGGCGAGGACCCGCGCGCGGGTGCGACGCTCCGGAGGCAGCACCTCCGCGGCGTCCTGGAGTTCGCGAGGGGAGAGCCGGCCCGCCTTCAGGTCCAGCAGCACGTCCGCCGCGGCGCGGGCGAAGGCGGGCTCGCGCACGTAATCGCCGAACGGAGTGGGGCCGAGCGTGGCGCCCAGGCCAGCCACCACGGCGCGGGCGGTCATCGCGGGACAGGGCCGCCGGTTGAGCTCGCGCGCCCCACCCAGCGCGTGGACGAAGTCGTCCCACGTGAGCAGGTGGGTCCCCACGGAGATGCCCCGCGCACGCCGCTCCGACCGCAGGGCAGCCTGGCGGCGCGCGGCATCAGGGAAGACGTGGAGTGTGCGGCCAGGACGGGGCATGCGGGGCGAGGACTCTAGAACGGCCAGGGGCGCCGTTTTCATGCTCCTTTCTGCGCATTCCCACACCCTGGCCCGTTGTCCGCTCGCCTGCCGCCCTCGGAACCCGGGAAGTCCAAGGACGCAAGCCTTTCCGCCCGACCCGGGACAGCTCCGTTCAGGCTGGAGGCGCCCAGGGCTCTGAACCTGTCCGACAGGAGGTCTGCGCAGAATAAGGGTGCAGGCTGACTGGCTACTGAGCCTCAAGGGAGGCAGGCGCCTCCAGCACGAAGTAGACGCAAAAAAGCCGGCTGCGTGTCAGCAGCCGGCGGATGTTGTGGGCC
>NZ_RAWR01000317.1:0-8661 GCF_003986945.1 Corallococcus sp. AB018
TCCCCGCCCCCGACCCCGCGCCGGACGCAGTCTTGAGCCTACAAGTTGACCCGCAGGCACCCCGCCGCTAATGAATACTCTGTGTCACGGAATATCCATAAAGAGGATGAAGCGCTCTCGAAGGACGTCGACCGGATGCAGGAGTTGATGTTCTCGCTGGGCCGTCGCCGTTCACTCCGTGATCCCATCGCCAGCACCTGCGAGCAGCTCCAGTTCACGCCGCCCCAGGTGCATGCCCTGCTGTGGCTGGGCCTGGACGACTCGCTCACCATGGGCGAGCTGGCCAAGCGACTGGGCGTCACCGAAAAGACCGTCACGGGCGTCGTGGACCGCCTGGAGCGCGAAGGCCACCTCGTCCGCGAACGCGGGGACACCGACCGGCGCATCGTGCGCTGCCGCCTCACCGACAAGGGCAAGCAGACCTTCGCCAAGCTCGACCGCTCCATGCACCGCGCGATGGGCGTGGTGATGGGCATGCTCGACCCTGACGACCGCCAGGCCCTCTTCCGCGTCCTGGAGAAGGTGCTCAGCAAGATGGACGCACCCGCGCCCGCGCCGGACACCGCGACAGGGACCTGAGGCCCTCAGCGCCCGCCCGGCGCCCGCGCCCACAAGAGGCGCGGGTGCAGGAGCAGCGCGAACGCCTCCCGCACCGTCCAGTACGCCCGGTCCCACCCGCGCATCCGCCCGGCGATGGGGGCGGGACTCGTGGCCACCTCCAGGCCCTCGCGCCGGAAGCACTGCCTCGCGCGCAGCAGGTGATACGGGTCGGAGACCACCACCACCCGGCGCGCCCCCCGCTCGCGCAGCACGCGCGCGCTGAACCGCGCGTTGGCTTGCGTGGAGTGGCTGTCCTCCTCCAGCACGCACGCGGACGCGGGCACGCCCGCCGCCACCGCCAGCTTGAGCATCACCCGCGCCTCGGACGGCGGATGGGCGCCCACGCCTCCAGACAACAGCAGCCACGGCGCCACGCCCCGGCGATACAGCGCCACCGCGTGCTCCATGCGCGCCACCAGCGCGCCGGACGGCACACCTCCCGGCAACACCCGCGCGCCCAGCACCACCAGCACGTCCGCGTCCGTCACACGTTCGTGACGTCCAAACCGGTCCACCCACCAGGCCAGCCCGAACACGCCGCCCGTGAGCACGCCCGCGAACAGGAGCACCGCCCGGCGCGCACGTCCGGGTCTGGGAAGAAGGGCAAGGGGACGCACCGCCGGGAACCTAGTCCTGCACCGGACATCCCGCGGCCCCGCGAACACCTTCAGCGAGGCAGTGTGTCCGCGATAACAGGTTTCACGGTGTGGGTTGGACGAACGACCGGGTGAATTGTCGCGATGCGTATCGCCCGAGAGTGGGTCTCAAGACACAATGCGCAAGATGACCCGGCCGGGGTCCGAGACGAACCCGGAGCGGCCGGTGGGAGGCATACGGATGGATGTCAAAGGCGTCGCATTCCTGGCACGGCAGACCATGGCGGTGCAGGCCTTCGGCGAACCGGCATGGAAGGCCTTCCTCGCGGAGCAGGCGAAGCGAGACCCCATCTTCGGGCAGCTCATCATGCCCGTGTCGCGCATCCCGGCGGACGCCTTCCTGCGCTTCAACGAGGCCATGACCCAGCGCTTCTACGGCGGCGACACCAAGGCCTACTGGCAATACGGCATCAAGTCCGCCGAGTACGCGCTGGGCCAGGGCCAGCTCAAGACGATGTTCGGCAAGGACGACTTCCGCCGCTTCGCCCTGTTCACCCCCGGCATCTGGAAGGGCTACTTCACGGAAGGCGAGCTGACCGCGCAGCTGCAGGGCGACACCGTGGAGCTGCGCATCACCGGCGTGCCCCGGCCGCACATCTACTTCGAACTCGCGGTGATGGGCTTCGCCGCCGGCGGCCTCGCGTACCTGAGCGGCCGCAAGGAGATCCACCACGAGGTGATGAAGGGCTTCAGCAAGGGGGACATGGAGGTCCTCTACCGCTTCACCCTGCCCACCCCGGCTTGAGCCTCAGGGCGCCGCGGCGGCCGAGGCCGTGCCCGCGGGCGCGGCCGGAGCCACCACGACCGGAGCCTCGGCGGGAGCAAGCCGCAGGTCCGCCACCACGGGGTAGTGGTCGGACACGCCCACGTGCAGCACGCGCGTGGACACCGGCGTGAACGCGCCGCACGCCATCACGTAGTCGATGCGCAGGGACTTCAGGAACAGCGGCATCGGGTAGGTGCCCGTCCCGTCGGAGCGGGTGACGCGCGCCACGTCCTGGAGCTGGCGGCGCAACAGGCGCACCGGGCGCGAGTCCGGGTCGTCGTTCAAATCCCCCATCAGGAGCCGGGGCCGGGTGTCCTTCGCCAGCAGCTGCGAGATGAAGACGCTCTGGCGCACGCGCGCCGCGCCGTTGAAGGGCCGGCGGATGAGGTGCGTGGCGTAGACGCTCACCTCGCGCCCGTCCACGTCCAGCACGGCGTGCGCCAGCGTGCGCGGCTCCGCGCCACTGGGCGTGGGCAGCGGGTACTGCGCCAGGGACTGAAGCGGATAGCGCGATAGGAGCGCGATGCCGTACGCGCCGCCGTACAGCCGCGTGGTGCCGAAGTGCGCGCGGTACTTCAGGCCGGTGAGCGCGGACAGCCGCTCCACCTGGTCCTGGCCGTGCGCGCGCGTGGAGCCCACGTCCACCTCCTGCAGCGCGACGACGTCCGGGCCCTCCTGGCGGATGACCTCCGCCACCTGCTCCAGCCCCTTGAGGCCGGACTGGATGTTGAAGGTCATCACCCGCAGGGCGCCCGGGTCGCGCTTGGGGGCGGCGGCGACGGGGGTGGTGCCCGAGGACAGGGTGGGACGCACGGCGGGACCGGAGGCACAGGCCAGCGATCCCGCGACGAACAGGGCGGTAAGGAGGGGGCTCGTTCGCATCAAGGGGGGCGATGGTAGGCCGCCCGCCCTCGCGCTGTCGTCCCACCCCCAGGGCCCGGCCGGAGGGCAGGCGGGCGTGAAGCCCGGGCTCAGCCCTGGCGGGACTGACGGCGGCGGCGCGCGGCCAGCGCCACGAACACGGCGATGAGCGCAGCGGGGGCGCCGCTGGTGGCCACCGAGCAGCCGCCCTCGTCCTTCGTGTCATCCGGCGTGACGGGGTCGCTGCCGCCGGTGACGACGACGTCCAGCGTGGCGTTGGCGTGCGCGTCCCCGCCCTGGTTGTTGTCGCCGTTCACGGAGTTGCCGGCGGCGAACACCTTGTAGGTGCCGTTGGTGGCCGGGGCCACCAGGGAGAAGTCGAAGCGCGCCGAGCCATTGGCGAAGGCCTTGGGCAGCGAGTGCGTGAGCTCACCGCTCATCAGCTTCGTGCCCGTGCCCGCGGTCAGCGTCGCGCCGTCCACGGCCACGTTCATGCCCGCCTTCACGCCGGGGCCGCCGGTGATGGTCAGCGAATACTGGCCCGTCTGGCCCGCCGTCAGCGCCGTGGGCCCTTCCAGCGTCACAGTGGGGGTGCCCGAACCGCCGCTGTGGCAGCCGGACGCGGTGCAGGACAGGCCGCTCTGCTTGCCGCTGCGCCCGTTGATGCCGGTGGAGTTGGCGAACGCGGAGCCCGCGACAAGGCACACGGCGACCGCGCCCACGGACCGAAGAAAGGACCGCATGGAATGAACCTCCTGGGGGGAACTCAGGAAAAAGAGGAGGTTCCCTTGTAGCGCAGCGCGGCGTGGAGTGCAGCAGGCGACCCCCCTGTGACCCGGAGGCAGGGCGTACCGCGACCTACAGTCGGGAGAAGGCGTCGTGGAGGGCCTTCTGGCCGCCGCGCTCCAGCACCTGGCCGTGGCAGACGACGACGCGCTCCACGTCCCACTCCAGCGCACGCTGGAGTGAGGCGCGCACGGCCTCCGGGTCCTTGGTGAACAGGCGCAGGAAGCGCGGGGCGGCGAACCGGCCCAGGACGCCGTCCAGCCACAGGTACGCGCGCAGCTTGAAGCCCTCCGAGTGCGCGTAGTGGAAGGCCAGGTCGGTGACGAGCGCGGTGCGGGACGGGCGGTGGAAGAAGAGGAACTCGTTGAGCTGGGGCATGCCGCGCACGTTCATCTGGTCCAGCACCGGGGCCCAGGCGGGGTCCGGGAGGTCCTCCAGCTCCAGGTCGATTCGCAGCGCCGGCTGCTTCGCGCGCAGCCCCTTGGGCGCCACCACGCGGGCGTCCGGGAAGGCCGCGGCCCAGTCCGGCAGGTGCAGGTGGTGGAAGAGATTGGGGGCCACCAGGAAGCGTACGGGGCCCAGGGCCGCCACGGCGGCTCTCCGCTCCGGCGTGAAGGCGACGGGCGAGTGCACCCACAGTCCGCCGTCCGGCAGGCGGAGGACCGTCATGCGGCCTCCCACCGGGATGCCGAAGAGGGAGAAGGGGGCGTCGAACACGTGGACGTCCTCGGTGAGCTGGCGGGGCGCGGTGTCAGGGGGCATGGGCATGGCGGGTCGTTTTCCAAGCATGGGCGGCGTTCAGGGGACGAGTCCGGCCCGTGTCCGGCGTTGATTTCCGGAACATCCCATCGTACGCAGCCTCCCACTTTCCATCCCTAGCAAGGTGCCCAGCACATGGCCGAGAAGCTCACGCCCCGCGAGAAGGGCTTTTCCGAGTGGTACGTCGACCTGGTCCAGAAGGCGAAGCTCGCCGACTACTCGGACGTGAAGGGCTGCATGGTCATCCGCCCCAACGGCTACGCGCTGTGGGAGAACATCCAGCGGGTGATGGACAAGATGTTCAAGGACACGGGCGTGAAGAACGCCTACTTCCCGCTGCTCATCCCGGAGAGCTACCTCAAGAAGGAAGCCGAGCACGTGGAGGGCTTCAACCCGCAGCTGGCGGTCGTCACGCACGCGGGCGGCCAGAAGCTGGAGGAGCCGCTGGTCATCCGGCCCACGTCCGAGACCATCATCAACCGCAGCTTCTCCAAGTGGATCCAGAGCTACCGCGACCTGCCCCTGCTGGTGAACCAGTGGGCCAACGTGATGCGCTGGGAGATGCGCACGCGCCTGTTCCTGCGCACCACGGAGTTCCTCTGGCAGGAGGGCCACACCTGCCATGAGACGGAGGCGGACGCGGAGGAGCGCACGCTGCAGATGCTGGAGGTCTACCGCACGTTCGCGGAGGACTACATGGCCATGCCCGTGCTGCCGGGGCGCAAGTCGGAGTCGGAGAAGTTCGCCGGCGCGCTGCGCACGTACAGCATCGAAGCCATGATGCAGGACAAGAAGGCGCTCCAGGCGGGCACCAGCCACAACCTGGGCCAGAACTTCGCCAAGGCCTTCGACACCACGTTCCAGGGCCGCGACGGCCGCGTGCACCACGTGTGGCAGACGTCGTGGGGGTCCTCCACGCGCCTCATCGGCGGGCTCATCCTCACGCACTCGGATGACTCGGGCCTCATCGTGCCGCCGAAGATCGCCGCCACGCACGTGGTCATCATCCCCATCGTGGGCAAGGCGACGGACGTGGAGAAGACGCAGGTGATGGAGAAGTCGCACGCGCTGGCCGCGGACCTGCGCAAGGCGGGCCTGGGCGTGGTGGTGGACGACGACGAGAGCAAGGGCCCGGGCTTCAAGTACAACGAGCACGAGCTCATCGGCACGTGTCTGCGCATCGAGCTGGGGCCCAAGGACCTGGCCAAGGGCTCCTGCGTGATGGTGCGCCGCGACCTGCGTCAGAAGGAGTTCGTGCCGCTGGACGAGGCCGCCGCCAAGGCCCAGGTGATGCTGGACCAGATGCAGAAGGACCTGTTCCAGAAGGCCAAGGACTTCCGCGACTCGCACACCTTCGAGGTCAACTCCTACGAGGAGCTGAAGGCGAAGGCGGAGGACGGCTTCCTGCTGGCGCACTGGGACGGCGACCCGAAGACGGAGGCGCGCATCAAGGAGGAGACGGGCCTCACCACCCGCTGCCGCCCGTTCAGCCTCAAGCAGGAGCCGGGCAAGTGCGTGATGACCGGCAACCCGTCGCAGGGCCGCATCGTGTTCTCCAAGGCGTACTGAGCACGCGCTGACGTGTGCATCACCCGCGGGGCTGGGAGGCGACTCCCGGCCCCGTTGTCATTCCAGCGCGTCAGCTGGCGGCGAGCAGGCCGCGCTTCTTCGGCAGGAAGGTGGCCACCGGCTCCGGCTTGCCCGCGACGGGCAGCGGGGCGGCGGCCTCGAAGTCGAAGCTGTCCAGACAGCGCTCGCGCGTGGCGTGGGAGACGAGCACCGCGGCGCCGACCTTCTTCGTCAGGCCTTCGATGCGGCTGGCCAGGTTCACCGCGTCGCCGATGACGGTGTACTCGCGGCGCTGTTCGCTGCCCACCGCGCCCACCACCACGCGGCCGGTGTGCACGCCCACGCCGATGCTCAAGGGGAATTCGCCCCGCGCGGCGCGCTCCTGGTTGAGCGTGTCCAGCGCCTCCAGCATGGCCAGCGCGCACGACACGGCGGCGGCCGGGTGGCCGGGCTGGTCCAGGGGCGCGCCGAAGTACGCGAGGATGCCGTCGCCCATGAACTTGTCGAGCGTGCCTCCGTGGCGGAACACCACCTCCACCATGCGCGACAGGTACTCGTTGAGCAGCGCCACCACCTGGGGGCTGTCCATCCGGTCCGACAGCGTGGTGAAGCCGCGGATGTCGGAGACGAGCAGCGTCACCTCGCGGTGCTCGCCGGCCTCCCCGTCCGTGCCCTTCTCCGAGATGCGCCGCGCGACCTCCGGGGAGAAGAAGCGGCCCAGCCGTTCGCGCTGCATCTCTTCGCGCACCACGTCCGTGACGAGCCCCAGCACCGTGCGGCTGATGAAGAAGGCCACCGACGACGCGAGCACCATCACCAGCACCAGTCCGGGCAGGAACTGGGACGCGGGCAGCCCCGCGCCCAGCGTCAGCATGGCCACCGCGACGATGCCCAACGCCGTGGCCGCCGCGACGATGAGCCGCGACAGCGTCACCATGGACACGATGACGACCAGCACCAGGTACACGCCCATGGTGAGCAGCGCGATGGCCACGCCGTTGGCGGAGCCCCGGATGGACCACTCCTGCAGGAAGTAGATGAGCGGCATGTCCAGCAGCGCCACGCCCAGCGCCGGCCGCCGCAGCAGGTCCGGCACCCGGCGCGCGCACGCCCACAGCAGGACGGCCAGCGCGATGTAGCCCGCGAGCACGCCGCGCGACACGTTCCAGTCATCCAGCACGGCCAGCGCCAGCCACGCCGCCGTCGCGCCCACGCGCGTCACATTGAGCCAGGAGCCGACGTCCGCGCGCCATTCGTCCAGGCGCCTTCGCAGGGTGGACTCGACACGAAAGCGAGAAAGCAGGAACCGCATGTATCAACGGAGGCTACCCCACGAACGGGACCCTCTCCAGGCGGGGTCCCCGTGCGTTAGGGTCCGGCGAATGGCGAGCATCGGGCACGTAGCGGTGGGCATGGCGCTGGGGCGTTACGAGACGGGGTCGGGCGCGCCCTGGCGGCGGCGGGTGGCGGTGATGGCGTTCCTGTCCCTGCTCGCCCTGCTGCCGGACGCGGACGTGGTGGCGTTCGCGCTGCGCATCCCCTACGCGGCGACGTGGGGACACCGCGGTGCGTCGCACTCGTTCGTCTTCGCGGCGGGGGTGGCGCTCGCGGTGGCGGCGCTGGCCCGGTGGAAGGGGGAGTCCGCCACGCGCTGGGGCCTGCTGACGCTCGCGGCGGTGGCCAGCCACGGCATCCTGGACACGCTCACGGACGGTGGGCTGGGCGCGGCCCTCTTCTGGCCCTTCTCCAACGCGCGCGTCTTCGCCCCGGTGCGTCCGCTGCCGGTGGCGCCCATTGGCGCGGGCATGCTGTCCGCGCGAGGCCTGTACGTGAGCGGCGTGGAGTTCCTCGTGTTCCTGCCCGCATGGTTCTACGCGCTGTGGCCCCGGAAGAAGGCGCGCGCGGCGGGGAGCGTCCAGGTTCCCTGAAGGAGGTCTTTCACGATGCGCCTGTTCACCGCCGTGACGCTGGGAGAGGCCCTCACCGCCGAGACCGAGCGGGGCATCGAGCGGCTGCGCGCCCTTGCTCCCGACGCGAAGTGGGTGCGGCCGGAGGGCGTGCACCTGACGCTGCTCTTCCTGGGGGACGTGGATGACAGCCGCCTGCCGGAGCTGCGCGACGCGCTGGAGCCGGTGGGGCTGTATCACTCGCCGTTCGTGCTGTCGGTGGCGGGCGGAGGGGCGTTCGGCCCGCCAGCCCACCCGCGCGTGCTCTGGGCGGACGTGCGCGGAGACACCGCCGCGCTGAAGGCGCTCCAGGCGGACGTGGCGCGCGCACTGGAGCCGCTGGGCTTCACGTCCGAGCACGGCGAGTACATCGCGCACCTGACGCTGGCCCGGGCCCGGCCACCGCGCGGAGACCCGGCGCTGGCGGCGTGCGCGCGCGAGCTGCAGAGCGCGTCATGGGGCGAGGGGCGCGTGGACCGGCTGGTGCTCTTCGAGAGCACGCGGGGCCACTACGTGCCCCGGTTGGAAGTGATGCTGGAGCGCGACTAAGTAGGTCGCCAGAAGTTCTCTAACAAATCGCGCAGCCAGAAGCCCTCGGCGAGGCAGCCCGCCTTGCGGAGGGCGTCCTGGGGAGAAAGGCGCACTACCCAGCGGATGGCAGCGGCGACGTGCTGCTCCATCGTCGAGTACTGCCGGTTGGCCGACACGCGCTGTTTGA
>NZ_RAWR01000318.1:0-8585 GCF_003986945.1 Corallococcus sp. AB018
GGGTCGTCGTGCCGCCTTCGGGGCTCGCGCCGCAGCCAAAGGCATGGAGTGCCACCAGCAGCGCGCTGGACGTGAAGACAAATCGGTTCCGCATCGGGCAGGGGGTTTCCGTGCTCGGGGGCCCTCGAGACGGGCAGCGGCCGCGACGCCTTCGCCGGCGGCCCCGTCACCCACGCTCCAAGCCTCCGGGCTCTCGTGCCACGGGAGGTTCGGGCGCTCGGCTGGTCTCAATGGCCCGGTGAAAGCGTTCTCCAGCCGGGGTCATTGAAAACCATGGCGGAAATGAACACTTCCCCTGGCGACAAGGGCCTCAAGAGCCCCCGACCGTCCGGCCCCCCTTCCCCCGCGGGACGCCTGCTCCTGGGTGATACTTCTGTTTTCCCTAAGTATCGCGTCCGGATTCTCTATTTGCCGAAGATTGCCGACGCTCCTATTTGAGAGGGGTTGGCTCCCCGTGCCTTCCCCAGGTGAACTCGTTGGAATCCTTCCAAACCATCGGCAGCCCCCTCATGTGGGGTGGCTTCATCGCGTTTGTTTTCGCGATGCTCGCGCTGGACCTCGGTGTGTTCCACCGCAAGGCGCACACGGTGAGCTTCAAGGAGGCCGGGGCCTGGAGCGCGGTGTGGGTGAGCCTGTCGCTGGCGTTCAACGCCTTCCTGTGGTGGCGCTACGGCGCCGGGCCGGGCATGGAGTTCCTCACCGGCTACCTCATCGAGAAGTCGCTCTCCGTCGACAACATCTTCGTCTTCGTCGTCATCTTCTCCACGATGAAGGTCCCGGCCCTCTACCAGCACCGGGTCCTCTTCTGGGGCATCCTGAGCGCTCTGGTGCTGCGCGCGGCGATGATCTTCGCGGGCGTGGCGATGCTGGAGCGCTTCCACTGGCTCATCTACGTCTTCGGCGCCTTCCTCATCATCACGGGCGTGAAGCTCTTCATCCAGCGCAACCATGAAGAGCACCCGGAGGACGGCTGGCTGATGCGCACCGCCCGCCGCGTCATCCCCTCCACGCCGCACTTCCACGGGCAGCACTTCGTCACGGTGGAGAACGGCCGCAAGCTGGCGACGCCGCTGCTCATGGCGCTGATGCTGGTGGAGGCGTCCGACGTGCTCTTCGCGCTGGACTCCATCCCCGCCATCTTCGCGGTGACGCGCGACCCGTTCATCGTCTTCACGTCGAACATCTTCGCCATCCTGGGCCTGCGCTCGCTCTTCTTCCTGATGGCCGGCGCGATGGAGAAGTTCACCTACCTGAAGGTCGGCCTGTCCGGCGTGCTCGTCTTCGTGGGCGCGAAGATGGCGCTGGTGGACGTGGTGCACCTGTCCCCGGCCGTCTCCCTGGGCGTCATCGCGCTGGTGCTGGGCGGAAGCATCGTGGCCTCGCTGGTGAAGGCCAAGAACACGCCGCCGCACGCGCCCAACGCTGAGGCGTCTTCGGATGTGAGCCGCGACGCGGCGGCCACCGCGAAGAGCTGACGCTCCTGCGGAACCAACATTTTTCCGGCTGTGGGTCCCATGGGGTGTGGGGCTCCGGGCCCGGGCCCTCGAAGCGCATGGGGGCTCGGGCCTCTTTTTTCAGTGGCCCCGGGACAGTTCCATGAACTCCAGCCAGGAGCGGATGGCGTCCTCGAACTCCTCCAGGGGCAGGTCCTGGGAGCGGCCGGGGATGGCCACCTCACTGTGGATGGAGGCCCGGGCCCGGTTGAGCTCCAGGCTCCAGGTCTCCCCGGTGACGTCCCACCGCTCCCGCTGTCCCTGCCGCAGCGCCGTCAGCTCGCGCAGCATCCCCTGCGCCCGGTTCGCATCCGGCCGCAGCTCCTGGGCGAGGTAGTCCGCCAGCACGTCGTCGGGCGGCAGGCCACTCACGACCGCCCGTCCCTGCTGATCCCACGTGAATCGCAATGTCCTGGGCACGGCCAGGAAGGTCGCACAGTCCGCGGATCCCCGGCCACGCCCCGACCCTGCCGATTGCGCCGGAACCCGACACTGCGGCCCGGCCGCGTGCGGCAGCCAACGGGCGCCTCCGCCCGGCGAACAGCGACTGTCAGGAGCTGGAAAAGCGAAAGGCCGTGAGCCCCTGAGGACTCACGGCCTTTCTGAGTGGGCGCGGCAGGTTTCGAACCTGCGACCCCTGCCGTGTGAAGGCAGTGCTCTACCGCTGAGCTACGCGCCCTGCTGTCTGTGCCGCCCGCCGCGCCACCGCTGCGCAACGGACGCGGCGGTAAATGCCATTCGTGCGCGTGGGTGTCAACGCCTTTTCTAGGAGGATTCTTCCGCGAGCGCTTCCAGCTTCTCGTCCAGCTCGCGCAGGCGGCGCTTGAGGCCCGCGAGCTGCTTCCCCACGGCCTTGAAGTCGCCCTTCGGCGCGAAGTGCAGGGCCTTCATGACCTCTTCCTGTCCGCGGTCCAGGGCCTGCTTGCCGCGCTGGACGCGGCCAATGGCCTGGGCCACGGCCATGGCGCGCTTCTCGTCGGCCATGAGCTTCTCCATGGCCATGCTGGACAGTCCCAGCGCCTGCTTCTTCAAGTCGTCGCGGATGCCCATGGGTGTCCTCTGGCCTCAGGGGCCGTCGGGGAACTCGGTCTTCAGCGCGGCGAAGACGCGGTCGGCGATGCCCTTGTAGCGCATGCGTTCGATGAGCGGCTGCAGGTCCCCCCGCATGGAGATGCGGCGCTTGAGCACCGCCTCCACCGGATCCAACGTGCCCAGCAGCAGCTGCTTCCAGACGGAGTACGGCGCGCGGGCCAGGTACACCGGCTCCAGCTCGTCCAGGTCGTCCGGATCCGACAGCACGCGGGCCCGCTTGATGTCGCAGTCCCCGGGCTCCACGTGGACGACGAAGGACTTGTCCAGCTTGCCCTTCTCCGCCTCGATGATGGCCCCGAAGTCGCCCTTCCATCCCTTGCCGGCGATGGCGCACTCCGGGTCTGCATTGGTGAGCCGGACGGCTTCGTCCAGCCATTCCTTCGACGGAAACTTCGGCATCGCGCCTCCCTACCCCCTACGGAAGATGCTCTTGATGCTGGAGAAGAGGCCGCGGTCATCGCTCGGCCCGCTGCTGCTCGACGGAGCAGCCGGCGTGTTGCGCGAGGCGACTTCCTGCAGGGCCTTCTTCAACTGCTCGGGCGTGTCGCGGGTGGCCAGATCCACCTTGCGCGACATGCCGCTCGCGTCCTCCACCTGCACCTGGAGGAGACACTCCTCGGTGAGGCGGAAGTCGATCTTCCGGCCCGCGGCGGCGGCCGGCACGCGAACGGTGCCCAGGTACTCGTTGTCCACCATCAGGTCGCTGTCGCCCTGATAGATGTCCAGCTCGATGAACTGCGCGCCCGGCTGCTGCGGCGGCGGCAGGCGGAAGCTCTTCACCATCGGGATCAGCGAGTTCTTCTCGATGATGCGCTTCACGCGGCCGTTGGGCATCGCGTAGCCAATGGGCATGGACAGCGCGTCCAGCAGCGTCACCGCGTCGATGCTGCCCAGCGAGTCGCCCAGGAGCGCGGCGCCCAGGGCCACGCACTCGTCCGGGTGCACGCCCTTGCGCGGGGCCTTGCCGAAGTGGGCCTGGATCTTCTGCTGGACCAGCGGCATGCGGCTCTGCCCGCCCACCAGGATGATCTCGTCGATCTCCGAGCGGCTGATGCCCTTCTCCGCGAGCACCCGGTCGCAGATGTCGAAGGTGCGGTCCACCAGGTCGCCGGTGAGGTTGTTGAGGTAGTCGCGGGTCAGCGGGATGCGCAGATCCAACGGCTTGCCCTTGCGCTCTTCAATGTAGGGCAGGTCGATGACGACGTTCGGGATGAGCGTCAGGTCGATCTTCGCCGCCTCGGCGGCGTTCTTGATGCGCTGGAGGGCGATGGGGCTTTCGGTCAGGTCGACCTTGGTCTCGTCGCGGAAGCGCTCCAGCACGTACTCCATGATGCGGTTGTCGAAGTCCGCGCCGCCCAGGAAGGAGTCGCCGCCGGTCGCCAGCACCTCGAAGACGTTGCCGGCCAGGTGCAGCACGCTGACGTCGAAGGTGCCGCCGCCCAGGTCATAGACGAGGACCTTCTGATCCAGTCCCCGGTTGAAGCCGTAGGCCAGCGCCGCGGCGGTGGGCTCGTTGACGATGCGCTTCACGTCGAAGCCGGCCAGCCGCCCGGCCTCCTTCACCGCGTTGCGCTGGTTGTCGTTGTAGTAGGCGGGGACGGAGATGACGGCCGCGTCGATGGGGCCGCCCAGGAACTGCTCCGCGATGGTCTTCAGCTGCGACAGCACGAAGCTGGAGACCTGCGGCAGCGTGTAGAGCTTGCCACCCATCGTGACGGCGGTGTCCCCGTTGGGGTCCTCGACGATGTCGTAGGGGAAGTACCCCTTGAGGTCCTCCACCGCCTTCGAATGGTACTTGCGGCCGATCAGCCGCTTGGTGCCCCAGAGCGTGTTCTTGGGGTTGGTCACCATCTGGTCCTTGGCGACGCCGCCGACCAGCAGGTCGTTCTTGGCGGACAGCGCGACCACGGAGGGCAGGATGAGGTTGCCGCGGTCCGTGGGGACGATCTTCGGGATGCGGTTGCGCACGGATGCCACCAAGGTGTTGGTGGTGCCCAGGTCAATCCCGACGATGCGAGGTCTGTCCGCCATGAAGGTCAACGTGCACGGCTCAGGGGGAGGCCGCGCCCGTCCTCACTCTCTAGCACGTCGAGGCGTCGCGTGCGCGTTTCTAGGCGGACGCTTCCTCCCTGACTGTAGTTCTGGCCAGCCTGCCCACCAGGGGGGCTGATTTCGGGCCCGGCCTACAGCTCCCGGTCTGGATCCGGCCCCAGGTCGCGCAGGCGGATCGGCCCGTCGGGCTCCGGGGGCGGGTGCGTCTCACACACCGCGTCAGGCCCCACCGGCAGCTCGGCCAGGAAGCGGGACGGGGTGAGCAGCAGCCGCCCGTCCTCCCGGGGCAGTGAGGTGTGGGGGTACACGAGCCACAGCGCCTCCCGGGCCCGGGTGACGGCGACATAGAAGAGGCGGCGCTCCTCCTCCTCGTTCTCCAGGTCGCGCGTGGCGAGCGACAGGGGGAAGCGCCCGTCGGTGAGGCTCAGCACGAAGACGGTCCGCCACTCCAGCCCCTTGGCCTGATGGACCGTGGTGAGGGTGAGCACGTCGTCCGGGGCCTCGCCGTCGCCCTCCAGGGCGGCCCGGGCGGAGAACTCGGCCACCAGGGCGATGGCGGACAGGAAGCGGGGCACGTCCTCGAAGCGGCCGGCGAACTCCTGGAGCTGGCGCAGGTCCTCCGCGCGGGGGTCCACCCCGTCCGGAGTGGTCGGGGGCTCGCGAGCCGCCAGCACCTCCGCGAGCAGCGCGCCGGGGCTCCGAGCCTCTCGGACGGACAGCGTGGTCATCAGGGTCTGGAAGCGCTGGAAGCCGGCCTTCGCCTTGCGCGGCACGTGGGCCTGGACGTCCGGGTGGGCCAGCGCGTCCGGGAGGGACATCTCCGGAGGCAGCGCGGCCAGGGCGGTCCACAGGTGTTCCGTGCTGGCGGTGCCCACGCCGGAGAGCTTCCGCGCGAGCCGCTTGAAGGCCAGCTCGTCGTTCCGGTTGTGCGCCCATCGCAGGTGGGCGAGCGCGTCCTTGACGTGGGCCTGCTCGAAGAAGCGCACCCCGGAGCGCACGCGGAACGGCAGCCCGTGGCGCGTCAGCTCCAGTTGGAGCTCCAGCGAGTGCAGGTGGGCGCGGTAGAGCACCGCCATGGACTCCAGCCGCTGCCCCCGGGCGCGCAGCTCCAGGACGCGCTCGGCGACGAAGGCGGCCTGGGCCTTCACGTCGCGGGTGGGTACCACCTGGGGCACGGGACCGGGCGCGCCGTCGGACACGAGCGCCTTGGGGAACTGGCGGGTGTTGCGCTCGATGACGGCGTTGGCCAGCCGCAGCACCTGGGGCGTGGAGCGGTAGTTGCGCGTGAGCGGATAGATGCCGCAGCCGGGGTAGCGCTGGGGGAAGTCGATGATGTTGGTGAACTCCGCGCCCCGGAAGCTGTAGATGGACTGACAGTCGTCGCCCACGACGGTGAGGTTGCGGCGCTCGCCCACGAGCAGGTCCACGAGGTCGCCCTGGAGGCGGTTCGTGTCCTGATACTCGTCCACGAGCACGCCCTTGAAGCGCCCGGTGAGCTCCGCGCGGACGGACGGGTGGTCCTCCAAGAGCCGCTTCAGGTGGGCCAGCAGGTCGTCGTAGTCCATCAGGTGCAGCTGGGCCTTGCGCTGCTGGAAGCGGCGCGCGGTGGCGAACACCTCTGGGGCCACGGGCAGCATCTCCCTGCGCCGGTCCACCAGCACCTGCGACACGGGCTGCTGGAGGTTGGTGGCCAGGGAGACCAGGTCCAGCAGCGCGTCCGGACGCGGGAAGCGCTTGTCGCTGCGAAGCTTCCGCTCCGCCAGGCACGTGGCCATCAGGTCCCGCGCGTCCTCGCGGTCCAACACCGTGAAGCCGGTGGAGAAGCCGAGCGCCCCCGCGTGCTGGCGCAGGAGCACGTGCGCCGCGTGGTGGAAGGTGCCTCCGAGGAGACTGCCCACGTCCGCGAAGCCGCCGGCCAGCTCCTCCACGCGGCGGGTCATCTCGCGCGCGGCCTTGTTGGTGAACGTGAGGAGTAGCAGCGAAGACGGCGGGACGCCCCGCTCCAGCATGCGCGCCACGCGGTACGTGAGCGTGCGCGTCTTGCCGGAGCCCGCACCGGCGATCACGAGCACGGGCCCCTCCCCTGCTTCGACGGCCGCGCGCTGCTCGTCGTTGAGCGCGCCATCCAGGTCCAGACCGCGCGAGGGCGCTCCGGAGGGGACGGTGTGGATCAGCGGCAGGGGGGCGGCCATGGGGGGCTGGGACTCTAACCGCCGCCGTCGGGTCCGCCAGTCCGTCTCAGGGAGGGGTGGATCCAGCCAACCGGGAGGCTGCCGCGGCGCGGACCTCCGGGGAGGGATCGCGCTCGCGGGCCAGCTCCAGCAGCAGCGTGCCCACGGGCTTGGGCAGCTTCGCGCTCGTCGCCTGCTGGAGCGCCTGGGTGCGCTCCTTCACTCCCTGCGACAGGCGCTCGGCGACCTGTTGATCCGCGCAGGTGCGCACGCCGGGGTGCTGCTGGCGCAGGAGCAGCTCCGCGTCCGCGAGCTTCGCCTCGGCCAGGCGGACCGCGTCCTGGGCGGTGCGCTCGAAGGTGTCCATGTCCTCGGGGAACTCCGTCTTCTCGTTGCGGACCCGGGCGATGGCCTGGGCCGCGAAGCGCGCGTCCACCACCGCCGCGCAGAGCTGGCGGGCCGATGCCAGGGGCACCCCACCCTCCGCGGACACGAGCTCCTCGCGCGCGGTCGTCTGGGCCCACACCGCGAGCTGCCGGGCCGCCACCGCCGCGGAGAACGCCTGGCGGCGCTGCTCGCGCAGCTGCACCCAGCGCCAGAGCACCACCGGATCCGTGCCGCCGGACTCATAGACGCGCTGGTACTGGCTGGCGGCCTGCTCCAGTTGGCCGCTCAGGTCCAGGAGCGCCGCCACGGTGATGTAGAGCTCCGGGCTGCTGGCGCGCTCGCGCAGGGACTCCAGCCGCACGGCGATTTCGTAGCCGGCCACGGGGGCGGGCAGCGCGGAGAGCACCGAGCGCAGCGACGACAGCGCGTTCTGGCGGATCAGCGGGTTGCGCGCCGTGCGCAGCGCCTCCAGCAGCGGATCCACCGCGCGCACGGAGACGTGCTGGCCCAGCTCCTCCGCCGCCTGCCAGCGGTCCAGCGGATCCGGCGCCACGAGCGCGCGCTTCAGGTCCTCCAGGTCGCGCAGGTAGTGGCCCGCCTGCATCGCGCGAACGGCGGGCTCTGTGCGGGAGAGAGCGCCCTGCTCCTCGCGGGCGCGGGCCAGGCGCGCGGGGAAGCCCGTCAGCTTCGGCCCCAGCGGGTGGACCTTCACCTTCGCCTCGGCCTCGTCCACCAGCCCGGAGACGAGCAGTCCCTCCACCTCCAGCTCCAGCAGCTTGACGCGGACCTCCTCGCGGTGCGCGCCCGCGGGGAAGTCGCGCAGGTAGGCGAAGAGCTTTCCGGCGTCCTTGGCCTGGGCGAAGGACTCGTCGTCCAGCTTGCGCTCCAGCTCGTCGCGGCGCGCGCCGGCGGCCTCGCCCTGGAGGAGCTGGGACACGCGCTTGAGGTCCGTGGTCGACTGGACGTCGCGCTCCTGCGCCGCCTGCAGCCGGTTGCGCGCCTCGTCGCGGTGGGTGCCGTCGGGGTGCTCAGCGAGGAACTGCCTCCACCCGGCCTCCGTGTCCGCCTCCTTCGCCGCGTTGAAGCGCAGGCCCTCCAGCAGCGACTTCACCCGCTGCTGTTGCGGCGCGTCCGGGTACGTCTCCAGGAAGCGCTTGTAGGCGAGGACCGAGTGCAGCCGCTTCGCCTCGTCGAACTCCAGCCCTTCGATGCGCCCCTGGGCCGTCAGGGCCTCGGGATCCTCCGGGTTCTCACGCAGGAAGTCCTGGTAGGCCTGCACGGTGTCCAGCTCGCTGGCCTTGTCGAAGGACATGTGCGAGCAACCGGTGGCCAGGAGCACGAAGGCGAGAGCGCGGCGGAAGGTGGGCATTCCCCTCCAGCAATACCCCAC
>NZ_RAWR01000319.1:0-8453 GCF_003986945.1 Corallococcus sp. AB018
CCCAGGATGTGGTCCACCGCGTGGCGCACCCCCACGTCCCCCTCCTGCCCGGGCAGCCGGCCCAACAAGAGCCGCTCCAGCAGGGCGAAGCGGGCCGCCGTCCCCTCCACCGCGTCCAGCCGCTCCCGCCACTCGCGCGCCTCGCGCGGCCAGAGGTCCCCCAGCGCCACCTTCGCGTCCGTCAGCTCCAGCAAGGGCAGCCTCAGGAATGGCTGCGCGCCTCCGGGCCGGAAGCGCACCGCGACGAAGGACGCACGCGCGGACAACGGCACCACCTCCGCCGCCCGCATCGCTCCCACCACGCGCAGCCCCACCCCGTCCGTCAGGTCCACCAGGATGTCCAGACACCCGTCCGGCAGCACCCGGTGCACCCCCACCGGCGCCGCTCCTGACAGCTCCAGCGCCCAGTAGCACTGGACGTACGGCGCCAGCGCCGCGCAGGGGCTCGCCTCCACGTAGCGCATCAGGCCGCGTCCGCGACGGCCGCGCGGGGCAGCCACACCGTGAAGCACGTGCCCTTCCCTGGCCCCTCGCTGCTCGCCTGGATGCGGCCTCCGTGGCGCTCCACGATTTCGCGGCAGATGGCCAGCCCCAATCCCAGGCCTCCGGCGTAGTGCTCGGCCGCGTTTCGCGCGCGGAAGAAGGGCGTGAAGAGCTGCGGCAGGCTCTCCTGCGGAATGCCGATGCCCTGGTCCTCCACGTCCACCCGCACCTGCCCTTCCTCCTCGCGCACCCGCATGGACACCGGCGTCCCCGGCGGCGAATAGCGCAGGGCGTTCTCCACCAGGTTCGTCAGCAGCTGATCCAATCGCTGCTCGTCCCACCGGCCCACCAGCGGCCCCTCCGGGACGTCCAGGGACAACAACCCCTGGCGCTCCGGACGCGTGGACTGGATGCGCTCCAGCACCTCGTGGGCCAGCGCCGTCAGGTCCATGGGCGCCACCGTCAGCGCGAATCTCCCCGACTGCAACCGCGACACGTCCAGCATGTCGCCAATCAGCCGCGTCAGCCGGTCCACCTGTCGCGTCAGCCGCTCGAAGGTGGCGCGCTGCCGCTCCGGCGTCAGCCCCACGCCGGACTCCGACTGGCGGATGAGCAGCTCCAGCGTCGCCTTCAGCGGTGTCAGCGGCGTGCGCAATTCGTGGCTCGCCATGGAGAGGAACTGATCCCGGATGACGATGGCCTCGCGCAGCTCCTTCTGCGTCCGGTCGATGCGCGCCGCCATGTCGTTGAAGCCGTCCGCCAGCTGCGCGACCTCGTCGTCGCCCCGGGCCTGCACCCGCTGCTCCAGAGCGGGCGTGCCCAGCGCGGCGAAGCCGTCCCGCAGCGTCTCCAGCCGCACCGCCACGTCCCGCCCCACCCACTGCGACAGGAGCAGCGAGATGGCCCCCGCCAGCGCCGCGATGCCCACCACCCACGCGCCCATGCGCGTCACCGGCGCGAACGCCTCGCGCAGCCGCGCCGTCACCACCACCGTCCACTCCGTGCCCGGCACCTGTGCGTACGCCACCAGCAGGCGGAGCCCGGATTCATTGAACGCCTCCAGCAGGCCCTCCCGCGCCGACAGCGCCTTCGGGGGCAGCATTCCCAGCACCGGCGCCCGCGTGAGCACGTCGCCCCGTTCGGTCTCGCGCAGCAGGATGCCGTCGCGCCGGTCGAACAACTCCACGTGGTAGCTGCGCGAGGCCAGCGTCGACTGGAGCCCCAGCCGCCGCAGGGACCGCCCGCCCACCAGCACCGCGCGCTGGCCTTCCCCCAGGTCCACCCGCGTGGAGAAGACGATGAAGGGCAGCCCCGCGCGGGTGAGGAAGGGCCGCGACACCCAGACCGCGTCGCCCCCGTTGAGCGCCTGCTGGAAGTACTCCCGGTCCGCGAAGTTGCCGGTGAGGCGGTTCAGCCGCTTGGACGGAACCAGCGTCTCCCCGGTGGCGTCCAGCAGCCACGCCGCGTCGAAGAGGCCGGTGTCGTTCTCCAGCAACTCCACCCGTTCAATCATCTCCTTGCGGTCCCCGGTGCGCACCGCTTCGATGAAGCCCGGGTCCTGGCTCTGAGAACGCAAGAGCGAGCGCGCGATGGCCGCCGACTGCTCCAGCCACGCCGTCTCCGCCAGCACCGCCTGCTGCGCCTTGCCGCGCAGCTCCGCCGAGATGGCCCGCTGGGCCACGTACGACGTCACCGCCCCCACGCCCAGGATGGGCAGCACCGACGCCAGGGCCATGCCCCGGAACAGCCGCCAGCGCACCCCGGACGGGGCAGGGACCTGACGCATCCGCCACAACAGCAGACAGGCCAGGGCCAGCACCGCGTACACGCCCATCCCGGCCCAGGAGCGTCGCGACCCCAACGCGAGCGTCATGTTCAGGAACAGGACGCTCAAGCTGCCCGCGGCGATGCGGCAGGCCTTTTCGTGGCCACGCCACAGCCCCACCGCCATCAGCGCCCCCGTCGCCAGGAAGGCGCCGCCCAGCAACCGGATGAACGGCCCGAACGCCAGCAGCGACATGCGGATGAAGCTGCTGGGGACCAGGACCATCAACCCGCCGAAGCTCAGCGCCACGCAGGCGATGAACACCGGCAGCAGGCCCCTCCCCTGGAAGCGGCGGGTCCGCTCCAGCAGCAGCAGTCCCGCCAGCAGCGGGTACAGGATGAGGCCCGTGATGCCTCCGGGCAGCACGGCGGCGGCCCACCAGTAGAAGGCCACCGCCGCCAGGAAGAGCGCCCGGCCCAGCCACCCCACGAACGCTGGCCAGGTGGGGTACAGCATCGCGGCGAGCATCGTCGCGGAGCCCACCAGGAAGAGGCTGCCGAGCGGGCGGATGTACGGGTAGATGACCTGGAAGATGGCGGCCCCGAACTCATAGGGCACGAAGACCATCGTGGTGCCCACGACAAGTCCAAAGGCCGCCGCGAACCACTCCACCCGTGCCCGCTCGAGGATGCCCACGGGCGGAACACTACACGTCCCGCTCCGGCTGTCAGTGGCGGAGTGCGGTCCGGGACGGACCGTTCGTCCAGTCCCTATCTCCGCCGCCAGGCGCCTTCCTATCTCCGACGCCAGGCGTCGAGCAGGTGCCCCACCACCGAGTCCACCCCCACGTCGTGCGTGACCTGGGTGAAGACGAAGGGGCCCTCGCCGCGCATCTTCCGGGCGTCGCGGTCCATCACGCCCAGGTCCGCGCCCACGTGCGGCGCCAGGTCCGTCTTGTTGATGACCAGCAGGTCCGACTGGGTGATGCCCGGCCCCCCCTTGCGCGGCACCTTGTCCCCGCCCGCCACGTCGATGACATACACCGTGTAGTCCGCCAGCTCGCGGCTGTACTGCGCGGCCAGGTTGTCACCGCCGCTCTCCACGATGAGCAACTCCGGGTGCAGCTCCTCCATCAACTGCTCCAGCGCGAGCAGGTTGTGGCTGATGTCCTCGCGGATGGCGGCGTGGGGGCAGCCGCCGGTCTCCACCGCCTTGATGCGCTCCGGGGACAGGGCCTGGTTGCGCACCAGGAACTCCGCGTCCTCCTTGGTGAAGATGTCGTTGGTCACCACGCCCAGGCGGTACTGGTCGCGCAGCTTCTTGCACAGGGCCAGCACCAGCGCCGTCTTGCCGCTGCCCACCGGCCCGCCAATCCCAATCGTGAAGGCCCGCTGCGAGTAGTCACGCCGGTGCGGCTTGTCGCGAGCGTCGAAGTGGCCCGGGTGGTCCCAGTCCTCGTGCGTGTGCTCGTGCCCGTCCTGCCCATGGCCGCGGTGGTCGTCGTCGTGCATGTCGCGCTTCCTTTTCGTCTCTTGCTTCAGGACTGGAACAGCCGGGAGTACAGCCGGTCGTGCGTGGCGCCAAACAGGTCCCACAGCGGCGCGGGCTGGGCCAGGTCCTCCACGCCCAATGCCTTGCATTGCTCCAGGACGGCCTCCAGCAGCGGCGTGGCCGCGTGCTGCACCTGGTGGGATTCATGCGTGCCGATGACGCCCATGCGCACGCCCGCGGACAGCGCGCCCCGCAGGGTGAGCGACAGGAAGAGTCGCAGGGCGTCCTCCTGCTCCACCGCCAGCGCGCACAGCACCGCGCCGAACGCGGGCGCGTGGTGGAACTTCACACGGGCCGCGCGGGCCGCCTCGCGCACGGGCCCCACGGCCTCCGGGAAGATGCGCGCGCAGGTGTCCAGGAAGGCCCTGCCTTGCGTGCGGCTGGCCCGGTTCGCGACGTGGTTGGTGAGGAACGCGTCCGCGCGCGCGTCCAGCGCCGGCAGTGCGGAGGGCTCGCGCCACGCCGAGCCCACCAGCGGCAGGCCGCCCAGTCCCGCCTGCCACACCAGCGCCTCCACGAAGCGCCGCACGTCACCCGGGCCGCGCACCTCGCCCGCCTGCACCGCGGCCTCCAGGCCTCCCGAGTGCGCGAAGCCCCCCGTGGGAAACCCCGAGTCCGCCAGCTGCAACACCCTCCAGCCGGAAGCCATGGCGCGCTCCTTCAGAACAGCGAGTAGCGCTGCGCCAGGGGCAGCCAGGTGGCGGGCTCGCAGCGAAGCAGCTCTCCGTCCGCGCGGACCTCGTACGTCTCCGGATCCACCGTGATGACCGGCAGCGCGTCGTTGAGGCGCATGTCCTTCTTCCCCAACGCGCGGCAGTTCACCACCGCGGACAGCCGCTTGGTGAGCCCCAGCCCCTGCACGGTGCCTTCCCTCAAGGCGCGCCCTGATACGAAGGCGATGCTCGTGGAGCCCCGCGCCCTTCCTCGCGCGCCGAACATCGGGCGCATGAGGTACGGCTGCGGCGTGGGGATGGACGCGTTCGCGTCCCCCATCTGGCCCCACGCGATGAAGCCGCCCTTGAGCACCAGCTCCGGCTTCGCGCCGAAGAAGGCGGGCCGCCACAGCACCAGGTCCGCGAGCTTGCCTGGCTCCACGGAGCCCACCTCGTGGGACAGCCCGTGGGCGATGGCCGGGTTGATGGTGTACTTCGCCACGTAGCGGCGGATGCGCAGGTTGTCGTTGTCCCCCTGCTCGCCGGGGAGCCGCCCGCGCTGCTCGCGCATCTTGTGCGCCGTCTGCCACGTGCGGGTGATGACCTCGCCCACTCGCCCCATGGCCTGGCTGTCCGAGGCCATCATGCTGATGGCGCCCAGGTCGTGGAGGATGTCCTCCGCGGCAATCGTTTCTCCTCGGATGCGGCTCTCCGCGAAGGCCACGTCCTCCGGAATCTCGCGGTCCAGGTGGTGACACACCATGAGCATGTCCAGGTGCTCATCCAGCGTGTTCACCGTGTACGGCCGCGTGGGGTTGGTGGAGCTGGGCAGCACGTTGGGCGCGCCGCACACGCGGATGATGTCCGGCGCGTGGCCGCCACCCGCGCCCTCCGAGTGGTACGTGTGGATGGTGCGGCCCTTGAACGCCGCCAGCGAGTCATCCACGTAGCCGGACTCGTTCAGCGTGTCCGTGTGGATGGTGACCTGCACGTCCTCCGCGTCCGCCAGCGTGAGGCACGTGTCGATGGCCGCGGGCGTGGTGCCCCAGTCTTCATGCAGCTTGAGTCCAATGGCTCCCGCGCGCACCTGATCCAGCAAGCCCTCCGGCAGGGACGTGTTGCCCTTGCCAGTGAGGCCGATGTTCAGGGGAATGGTATCCGTGGCCTCCAGCATGCGCGCCAGGTTCCACGCGCCCGGCGTGCAGGTGGTGGCGTTGGTGCCGGTGGCCGGTCCGGTGCCGCCGCCCACCCAGGTGGTGATGCCGCTGGCGATGGCCTCGTCCGCCTGCTGCGGGCTGATGAAGTGGATATGTGTATCCAGGCCGCCCGCGGTGAGGATGAGCCCTTCACCCGCGATGACCTCCGTGGTGACGCCCACCACCATGCCCGGCGTGACGCCCGCCATGACGTCCGGGTTGCCCGCCTTGCCGATGGCGGAGATGCGCCCGGCCTTGATGCCCACGTCCGCCTTGAAGATGCCCGTCCAGTCCACCACGAGCGCGTTGGTGATGACGCAGTCGAGCGCGTCCGCGTCGCCTGTGCCCGCGCGCTGGCCCATGCCTTCGCGCAGCACCTTGCCGCCGCCGAACTTGCACTCGTCGCCGTAGACGGTGGCGTCGCGCTCCACCTGGAGCCACAGGCCCGTGTCTCCCAGCCGCACCCGGTCCCCCGTGGTGGGACCGAACATGTCCGCGTAGTGGCGCCTGTCCAGCTTGCGGCTCATGAGCGGTCCTCCTCGGGGGTCTCTTCCTCGTGACCGAAGCCCTGCGCGCGCACCGCCGCGAGCAAGCGCTCACGGCCTTCATCGGACACCTTGCCGCTGCCCAGCGCGTTGCCGCCGCGCACCACCTGTTCGCCCGCGATGGGGACCAGCGACACCGTCTTCACCTCGCCGGGCTCGAAGCGCACCGCAGTGCCCGCGGGGATGTCCAGCCGGTGGCCGTAGGCGCGGCCCCGGTCGAACACCAGCGCTCGGTTCGTCTCCGCGAACGCGTAGTGACTGCCCACCTGGATGGGCCGGTCGCCCCGGTGCGTGACGCGCAGGGTGATGGCCTTGCGGCCCGCGTTGAGCTCCAGCGCGCCTTCCGCCGCGCGCACGAGTCCAGGAGGCCCTTCTGGTGACGCGGCGGGCACGGTGAAGCGCTCCAGCGGCGGCACCGGCAGGAAGCTGCCGTAGAGCGCCAACGACAGGTCCCCGTGCTCCGCCACCACCGGGTGATGCACCGTCACGAGCTTGGTGCCATCCGGGAAGGTGCCCTCCACCTGCACCTCCGCCAACATCTCCGGCACGCCGTCCATCACCTGCGCGCGCCCCAGGAACCGGCGTCCCAGGTCCATCAGCTCCGCCACGCTGCGGCCGTCGCGGATGAACTCCAACAGCTGCGTGGCGATGAGCGCCACCGCCTCCGGGTAGTTGAGGCGCAGGCCTCGCGCCAACCGCTTCTGGGCGACGACGCCCGCCTGGTGCAGGAGCAGCTTGTCCACGTCACGGGGGGACAGATGCATGGGTCCGACTCCCTCGGTTCTTCCGGGTGCGGGATGCGCCGACCCGCCAGACCCTAGCGCGACGCGTCAGCGTGAGCCAGGATGGAGGCCCCTCGCGCCGTTCTCCCCCTCCGGAGTCCCCCCATGAAGAGCTTCAAGGCCGGCTTCCCCAAGACGCCCAAGGCGCCTCCCGCCCCACCGAAGACGACGAACACGGTGGCCCAGCCGACCTTCTCGAAGCCGGGCACGACGGGCGCGAAGCCGTCGACCCCCACCGCGTCGCCCACGGCCTCGCCCACCGCGTCGCCCACGGGCTCGCCGAGTGTCTCCCGGCCGACGACTCCCACCGGGACGACGCCCCAGGGTGACGCGTTCAAGCCGACCGGCAGCCCCCAGGCCTCGTCGTCGCGCCCGAACATCGACGCGAGCTCGCTCCAGGGTCCGCAGCTGCAGTCGCCCAACCTCTCCGAGAGCGACATCGCGGACATGGCCCTGGGCCGCACGCCGGGCAAGGGCAAGGCCATGACGCCGAGCCCTCAAATCCAGAAGATCGTCGAGCAGATGAAGCTGGAGAATCCGGGCGCGGACGTGCTGCGCTACACGGACCAGAGCAGCCACCCAATGCTGAAGCAGCCGAACATGCCCGCGGGCACGGACGCGGGCGTGTGCAGCGCGATGACCTCCGAGTGGATCCGCACCGGCAAGGAGGCGGGCGGTGACCCGATGAAGGGCTCGCAGGCGTTCGGCAAGCTGACGGACAACCACTTCGGGAAGCTCATCGACAAGCAGCACGCCGAGCACCTGCAGAGCGACGCCCTCACGAAGCTGAACGGCGCGCACATGGATGACATCGACAAGCTCCAGGGCAGCGTGAAGGAGCTCCAGGGCAAGAGCGCGCAGCGCAAGGAGATCAACGAGCTGCTCACCAACCCGGACCTCTCGCCGGAGGAGCGCCAGGGGTTGAAGCAGCAGCGCAGCGAGCTGACCCAGGACATCAAGGCGGGGATGGCGCAGCTCAACCAGGACCAGGCCGCCATCGCGAAGAAGCAGGAAGGCATCGCCGCGATGGTGGACGACTTCCGCACGGGCCGTGGCGGCGGTCACCCGGGCGTGAAGGTGCAGGACTTCGAGCCCATCACCCAGGACACCTTCGCGCAGAAGCTGTACGACGGCACGAAGGAGAACGGCCACTACCGCATCGGCCTGCGCAAGTCGGGCGAGGCCGCGGAGGGCCACGTGCTGGGCCTGCACAAGACGGACGGCCCGAACCGCCTGCTGGACGCGAACACCGCCGAGTGGAAGACGAACAACCACAAGGACGCGGTCAACCTGACGGCGGATCACGTCAGCGAGCTGTACAAGAACTACAGCACGTTCGACATCACCCGCTACTAGGGGGTGTCCCTAATTGAGCCACATCCGAGTGCAGGCGAGGTGGATGAGGGCAAGGTAGTTGCGGGCTGTCTTCTCATATCGAGTCGCGAGGCGGCGGAAGCGCTTGAGGCCATGGAAGAACC
>NZ_RAWR01000031.1:0-57347 GCF_003986945.1 Corallococcus sp. AB018
AGTCCACGCTGCGCGAGGACTCCGCCTGGCTGTTGGGGTTGGTGGAGCAGGCAGGGCAGGGGTTGGTGCGGGGCCTGGCGGCGGGCCTCCACGAGGAGCTGGCGACGAATCCGAAGGCCTCTGGAGAAGCGCTGGGCGCAACCCTGGCGACGCTCGCCGAGCGCACCGCGGCGGCGACTGTCCGGGGAGCGGGGGGCGCGCTCACGCAGGAGGAACTCCGCTGGCGAGAGGCGCCATGCAATCAGGACCTGGTGCGGCGCACGAGCCGGGAGATCACGGCCGGAGCGCTGGAGGCCCTGGGGGAGCAGCTACGACGGCCCCTGAGGGTGCTTGCTGGTGCGGGCGGTGCGCTCATCGCGCTGACAGTGCTGTCGTCTCGTTGGCGCCACGCGTGAGACACGACGCTTCGCTGCGGAGTGTGACTTCGGGCTGCAAGCCATCGAGAATGTCCGGATGGGTTGCTGGTGATGGATACCAAGACGCTCGTCGAACAGTTCGCACACCATGTGGCGGCACAAGGCGACTGCATCCGGGACGGTGACTCCAGGAAGGGCAACAAGCACGCCCGGAAGTACGGGGCTGCATTGGAGGCGCTGCTTTCGCAGGGAGATGCCGGACGGGAGGCGCTTTCTGTCCTGCTGAAGCATCCCCGTGTGGACGTGCGGGGCATGACAGCATCATTCCTGCTGCGTTACCGAACGGAGGAGTCGAAAGCGGTTCTGGAAGCCATCGCCGCGGAGGGTGGTCTGGCGGCCATTGGCGCCACCTTGAATCTCCAGCGCTGGGCCGAAGGCACCTGGTCGCTCGACCCGGGGTGAGCGGGCGCCAGGCTGTTGCGCTGCCCGGGACCTTGGTCCCTGTCCACTCCCTCGCCACCTTCCTTCCATGGACGGGTTCGAGAACGCCTTCGCGCTGCTCCTGGATGGCAGCGGGGGTGCGCGCTCGCTCACCCTGGAGGAGACGCGGAGCTGGCGGGCTTCGGATGGCATGCTCTGGGTCCACCTGCCTCCGGACCTGCCGGACCTGCCCCGCGTGCTGGAGGCCGTCTTCTACCTGCCTCCCCGGGTGCGCGAACCGCTCCTGGCCGACACGGGCCGCGTGCGCATCGACGTGCTCAACGAGAACGAGCTCGTCCTGCTCCTGCTGCATCCGGACTCCGCTCCCACGAACGTGTCGTCACCGCGTCAGCTGCGCGCGTGGATGACGGCGGACCGCTGCGTCACCGTGGCGCCCACGAATCAGCCCGCCATCGTGGCCGTCCGCGAACAGCTCGCCCATGGCCGGGGGCCTCGGGGCACGGACCTCTTCCTCTCCTTCGCCACCGCCGCGCTCTCCACCGCCGCGCTGCGCACCACCGAACTGGACGACACGTTGTCGGGCCTGGAGACCCGCTTCGAGGAGCGCCGCGACGACGCCATCGAGGTGCCGACGGACCTGCGCCGGTTGCGCCGCACCCTCGTGGAACAGCGCCGCTTCGTCTCCCTGGCCCGCGACGCCATCCTGCGCGTCAGCCTGCTCACCGTGGAGTGGGTCCGCGCCCAGGAACTGGAGCTGCGCCAGATGGCCGAGCGGGCCAGCGGCGCCCTCAAGGAGATGGACGCCCTGGTGGAGCGCGCCCGCATCCTCCACGAGGACGTCAGGGCCCGGTCGGACGCCCGCAGCCAGCGCATCCTCTACATGCTCACCATCATCTCCGGCGTCTTCCTGCCCCTGTCCTTCATCACCGGCCTGCTGGGCGTCAACGTAGGCGGCATTCCCGGCGCGCAGTGGCGCGGCTCGTTCCTGCTGCTGGTGCTCGTGCTCGTCGTCCTCGCCGCCGCGGAGTGGCGCGCCCTGCGCCGCCGCGAACTCGTGTGACAGCAGGCACGGTCCCGCGTCAGCGGACATCCCCGTGCGACCCTCGTTCCGTGGCGACCTCCTCCACTTCCTCACCAGCTTCATCCCCGGGCGCGGCACAGGCAGGGGGAGGACTTGATGGCGGGAGTCCGAACGCGCTGCTTGCTGCTTGGACTCATGGGGGGCCTGTGCCGCGCCGTTTCCCCCTTCGTCAGACGTCGCCTCCTCACGGACGGCCGGGCCCAGCGGGCCCTCCTCCCGCGCCCTCCACGCCGCGTTGTGGAGTGACTCCTTCGTTCCCAACCTCATGTCTGGGATTGCACCGGACAGGAGGCGACCTTGATGCGACGCATGTGGAAGGGCCCGGCCTGCCTGCCGTGGGCGCTGGCGCTGCTGGTCGCCATCCCCCTCCAGGCACTGGCGGCGGATCCGCTGCCGTCCTGGAATGACGGCCCGGTGAAGCAGTCCATCCTCGCCTTCGTCACCCGCGCCACCACCGAGGGCGGCCCCGGTTACATCCCCCCGGAGGAGCGCATCGCCACCTTCGACAACGACGGCACGCTCTGGCAGGAGAAGCCCGTCGTGCAGGGCGCCTTCCTGTTGGAGCAGGTCAAGGCGGCCGTGAAGGAGGACGCGTCGCTCGCGAAGCGGCAGCCCTTCAAGGCCGTGCTGGAAGGGGACGTGGCCCTGCTGTCCTCCATGGAGGAGCCCCAGTTGATGGAGTTGTTCGCCGCCACCTACGGGGGCAAGACACCGGATGAGCTCGCCCGCGAGGCCCGCGCCTTCTTCCAGACCGCACGCCACCCGAAGCTGGGTGTGCCCTACACGCAGCTTGCCTACGCACCCATGCTGGAGTTGCTCCAGTACCTGCGCGCCAACGGCTTCCAGACGTGGATCTCCTCGGGCGGTGGCACGGACTTCATGCGCGTCGTCTCCGAGGGCACCTACGGCATCCCGCCCCAGCAGGTCATCGGCAGCAGCCTGAAAGAGAAGTTCGACGAGGGGAACGGCCACCCGGTGCTGCGGCGCGAGGCCCGCCTGGACCACCTCAATGACAAGGCCGGCAAGCCGGTGGGAATCGAGCAGCACATCGGGAGGCGGCCGGTGTTCGCGGCGGGCAACGTGCGGTCGGGCGGCGACATCCAGATGCTCCAGTACACGAAGGAGCAGCCGCGCCCCGGCTTCTCGTTGCTCATCAACCACGACGACGCGGAGCGCGAGTTCGCCTACCAGGAGAAGAACGGCGCGTCACTGAAGGCCGCGCGCGAGGACGGCTGGACCGTGGTCAGCATGCGCCAGGACTGGAAGCGCATCTTCCCGGAGGAGGGACGGTGATGGACGCCTTGCACACCTTCATCGGGCTGATGATTTCGACCTTCATCGTCGCGCTCGGATTGTCGCAGGGCCTGTCGTGGCACCTGGCGGACCTGGGCCGGGGTGTGCGCGATCCGGCGTTCGCGCGGGGGCTGGGGGTGTGCCTCGTCGGCGTGCCCTTGCTGTCCCTCATCGTGGTGAAGGTGCTGCCAGTGCCGCCTGTCGCGGCCGGCGTCATCTCGCTGATGGCGTTCTGCCCGGGGCTGCCCATGGCGCTCAACGTCGTGTCCAAGCAGAAGGGCAACCTGGCGCTGACCCTGGCGCTGTCCGTCACCCTGTCGCTCGTCGCCATCGTGCTGATGCCGCTGTCCCTGAAGCTGTTGGAGCGGCTGTTCCCGGTGGCCATCCAGTCGCCACCGTACGGCGTGCTCCTGGGCAGGGTCATCCTCCCGTTCCTCGTGCCCTTCGCGATCGGCATCGGCTTCCAGAAGGTGGCGCCCGGCTGGGCGCACCGGCTGCGCAAGCCGGTGAAGCTCTACTTCAATGTCGCCCTGTCCGTGGCCGCGCTGGCGTTGGTCGTGGCCAGCTTCCCGCTGTTGAAGCGCCTCAGCTTCTGGGCGATCGTCGCGATGGTGGTGGTGACGCTGGGGGCCACGGCCCTGGGACACGTGGCCGGCCGGCCCCGGCCCGGGGACCGCACGGCGCTGGCCATCTCCGCCGTCTTCGGCAACCCCGCCTTCGCCTTCTGCCTGGGCGGCAGCACCTATCCCATGAAGAGCCTGCTGGGCGTCATGGGGCTGTACCTCTTCATCCGCACCGTGGCCCTGATTCCGTACCTGCTCTGGAACCAGCGCCACCAGGCGTCCGAGCGCGGCGGCGGGCCGTCAATGCCGTCGGGCAGGCGGGCCTCCGCGGGCACGTGAGCCCTTCCCTGTCGTGAAGCCGATGCGCGCAACGCACCCCGGTGGGTGATGCCGCGGGGCCCGAGGGCCTCCACCCTTCCTTGCGTCCAGGAGGCCAGGAGGCACGGGGGAAGGGCCATGAAGCGCACCGCGGTCACGGCCGTCCATGTCCTGAGCCGGTTCCTCCCGGGTGTCGAGCAGGCGCGGACCTATGAGCGGCGGTGGCTGCGCGCGGACCTCCTGTCCGCGCTCACCGTGGGCGCGATGCTCATCCCCCAGGGACTGGCCTACGCGCAGATTGTCGGCGTGCGCCCCGCGGCGGGCCTGTACGCGGGCGTCTTCGCGATGTTGGCCTACGCGCTGTTCGGTCCGTCGCGCCACCTGCTGCTGGGGCCGGAGGCAGGCGCGGCCATCCTCACCGCGACGGCGCTGGGCCCCATGGTGGCGGGCGGCGGGCCGGAGCGGCTGGCATCCCTGGCGGCACTCCTCGCGTTGATGGTGGGCGGGGTGAGCCTCCTGGGTGGACTGTGCCGCGCGGGGGCGCTGGCGGACTTCCTGTCGCGGCCCATCCTCATCGGCTACGTCAACGGCGCGGCGCTCATCATCATTGGCAGCCAGCTGGCCCGGATGTTCGGGCTGGAGCGCAAGTCGAACGAGTTCGCGGGGCAGCTGCACGAGGTGGCGGCGAACATGGGCCGCACGCATGTGCCCACGCTGGTGTTGGGACTGGGCATCGTCGCGGCGCTGGTGGCCATGCGCCGCTTCCTGCCGCGCTGGCCCGCGCCGCTGGTGATGGTGGTGCTCACCACGTGGGTGACCTGGGCGTTCCAGCTGGAGCACGGCGGCGTGAAGGTGGTGGGGCCCATCGCCGCGGCGGCGCCCGCCTTCGGCCTTCCCTCGTGGCGCTTCGAGGACGTGCGCACGCTCCTTCCGGCGGCCTTCAGCATCGCGCTGGTGAACTACGCCAGCTCCGTGCTCACGGGCCGCATCTACGCGGACCGCTTCGGCTACCGGCTGGACACCCATCAGGAGTTCTTCGGCCAGGCGGCGGCCAACCTGCTCTCCGGCCTCACGCAGGGCTTCCCCGTGACGGGCAGTGACTCGCGCACGGCGGTCAACGCGTCCATGAAGGGGCGCACGCAGCTGGTCGGCGTGGTCGCGGCCGTGGTGGTGCTGGGGTTCTCGCTGTTCTTCACGCCGCTGCTGGCGAAGCTGCCCCTGGTGACGCTGGGGGCCATCGTCATCGTCGCGGCGGTGTACCTGCTGGAGGTGAAGCCCATCCTCCGGCTCTGGCGCGTGCGGCCGGTGGAGGCGGTGCTCGCGGTGGTGACGATGCTGGGCGTGCTCTTCCTGGGCATCCTCCAGGGCATCCTCATCGCGGTGGCGCTGGCGCTGGTGGACCTCATCCGCCGCGCGGCGCACCCGCACGACGCAGTGCTGGGCGAGCGCGAGGGCATGCCCGGCTGGCACGACGTGGAGGGCCACGCGGACGCGGAGACGATTCCTGGCCTCGTCGTCTACCGCTTCGACGCGCCCCTCTTCTTCGCCAACGCCCGCTTCCTGCGTGAACAGGTGCGCCGGCTGGTGGCCGACTCGCGCCTCCCGGTGCAGTGGTTCGTGCTGGACGCGTCCTCCGTGTTCGACCTGGACATCACCGCCGCCGAGAGCCTGGAGACGGTTCGCTACGAGCTCACGGACGAAGGCATCGTCTTCGCGGTGGCCCAGGCGCGCGCGCCGATGCGCCGGGTGCTGAAGCGCTCGGGGCTGGCCGCGCGGATTGGCGAGGACCGGCTCTATCCCACCGTGGGCGCGGCCGTTCGCGCCTACCTCGAATCGCGAGACGACGCGCGGACCGCCGTGGGCGGCGAGCCCGTCTCCTCGCCACAGGTGCACTGACGCCATGACGCCAATCCAATCCAGGGCCCGGGATGTCACGGTCGCGGGCGCGGTGCTGGGACTGCTGCTGTCCGTGACGGCGCTGGCGCAGGACGCGCACTACACCACGCGGCAGTTCGGCAACCGGGCGTGGCTGCTGGGCGGCTCCTTCGTGGGCAACCCGAACGACATCAGCGCCGTCTATTACAACCCCGGCGCGCTCGCGCTCCTGGGCGCGCCGGAGTTGGAGCTGACCGGCAGCGTGTGGGAATACGTGCGCGTGAGCGTGAAGGACGGGCAGGGCACGGGGCAAGACCTGACCGACTCCAACGTGGACGTGCTGCCGTCGTTGATCGCCGGCTCGCTGCGCTTCGGGTTCCTGGGGAAGTCCCGGATGGCCTACTCGCTGCTCACGCGCCAGGGCTTCTCCTACAGCCTGCAGTCGCGAGGCACGCGGCTGGGCACGGACCTGGCCGGGGTGCAGGGCCTGGACCTGCTGTCCACGGACGTGCGCCTGGACCAGACCGTGAGCGAGTTCTGGACGGGCCTCTCCTGGGCCTACCCCGTCACGGAGCACCTGGGCCTGGGGCTGACGCCGTTCGTCGCGACCCGGCGTCAGGAGCTGCGCTTCCAGACGCTGGCGCAGGGCTCCGGTGCCGCCGGCCAGCAGCTGCTGGCGACCCTGGGCCGCGACCTGGAGTTCGACCACGTCCGGGTGTTGTTGAAGGTGGGCGCCAGCTACCAGCACGGCCCCTGGGCCGTGGGGCTCGCCGTGACGACGCCGAGCCTGGCGCTGTGGGGCCGGGGCTCGGTGGGGTACGAGCGCGCCGTCCAATCCCAGGGAGTGGACTCGAACGCTCCCGCGCCCGTGTTCAACTTCCAGGAGGACCTGCCGGCGCACTTCCGCAACTCCTGGTCCGCGGCGTTCGGGGTCAGCCGGAGCTTCGGCGAGTCGACCGCGGTGTACGCGTCCCTGGAGGGCTACGCGCGCGTCTCGTCCCTCTCCCTGGTGGACGCCGAGCCCATCGTGCCGCGCGGCACCACCGAGACCATCAACGGCGGCTACGACTTCGCGCTCAAGCCCTTGCTGAACGGGGCGCTGGGCGTGGAGCAGGCGCTGGGGGAGCGGGTGCGGGTGTATCTGAGCGGTCACACGGACTTCAGCGCGTTGGATTCGACGCCGGGGACGAACGCGCTGCTCGGCGGCTGGGACCTGTACCACGTCGCCTCGGGCATCCACTTCTTGCTGGGCCGCTCACGCTTCACGCTGGGCGGCAACCTGGCGTGGGGAAGCAAGCAGACCGACCGCCTCGCGGAAACGTTCCAGCAACTGGGCCTGTCCGCCCCCATGCGCACCCTGGACGTCCGCTACTTCCAGGCCACGCTGCTGATCGGCGCCAGCTTCTCGTTCAAGGACACGCAGGCCACCAGCGGCAAGGGCAGCGTGGACGAAGCCCCCAAGGCGGATTCCCCATGACGCGGGAGCACGGCGGCGCGGTGGACGAGGATGCTGCCTCCGCCTTCCTGCTAGAGCTGGCGAAGGCGCTGCACCTGGCCTACCAGCCGTCGCTGCTGGTGGAAGCGCGCGTGCGCCAGGTGGCGAAGGCGTGGGGAATGGACGTGCAGGTCTTCACGCTCCAGAGCCTGGCGATGACGGAGGTGGTGTCATCGCGGCGCCCGCACGTGGTCTTCGAGAGGCTGCCCTTCACCCCGCACTGGAATCTGGGCCGGGCCGCGGCGCTCCTACGGCTGTCGGATGCCATCTCCGAAGGGCACGTGCGACTGCCCGAGGCCCGCGCGGAGCTGGACCGCATCCTGACCCCGCACGCGCTGTATCCCGAGTGGCTCGTGTTCGTGGCCTACGGCGTCTACGGCGCGGCGGTGGCGGCGCGAGTGGGCGGGGCGTGGTGGGAGATGCTCGCGGCCTTCTTCGTGGGCCTCAGCGCGGGTGTCATCCACTTCGGCACGCTGAACTCGCATCGGGTGGACTTGCAGAAGAGCTTCCTCGCCGCGTTCCTGGGGACGCTGGTGGCGCTCGGGCTCACGCTCCTCCTGCCGCCCTTCAACGCCGTGCGGGCGCTGTTCGGCGGGGTGACGCTGCTGGTGCCCGCGATGGTGGTGACGCTGGGCTCGCTGGAGCTGGCCCTGGAGGCGGTGGAGGCGGGCCTGTCCCGGCTCATGTACGGCCTCTTGCGCTTCCTGATGCTGGGAGTGGGCATCGCGGCGGCGGGGACGCTCTGGCGCTTCGGCGGGCCGCTGCCGCCGCCCTTCGAGCAGCACGCGCTGCCGCTGCTCCTGACGTTCATCGTGGTGGCGGTGGGCGGGGTGGCGCTGTCGGTGTGCATGTCCGGGCGGCCGCGCGACGTGGCGTGGATTGTCGGCGGCGTGCTGCTCGCCTACGGGACGCAGGAGCTGACGAAGATGCTGTTCGGGGACCGGGGCAGCCCGCTGGTGTCCGCGTTCGTGCTGGGCGTGGCGGGGCTGCTCTACGGGCGCGGGAAGGAGCGGATGCCCATGACGGTCATCATGCCGGGGATGTTGCAGCTGGCGCCGGGCTTCATCGGCACGGAAGCCATCGTCGCGCTGCTCGGAGCGGGCACCGCGGGCGCGCAGGACCCCCGGTTGTTCAACGTGCTGCTGGTGGCGCTCCAGTTGGTGCTGGGGCTGATGTTCGCCACGGTCGTGGTGCCGCCGCGCGACCTCGTGGACCGCGGCTCGCCGGTTCCTCCCAGCGCTGGCAGCGCGTAGCGGCTACGGGCGCACGATGCAGCGGAACCCGATGTGGCTGGCGCCGCTGTCCACGGCCTGGGGCGAGCGCGCGGCGGGGCGGTAGCGGCGGCAGTAGTTGGGCGCGCACAGGTGGCTGCCTCCCTTGAGGACGCGGCGCGAGATGGTGATGGCGGGCGTGAAGGGGTCCTGGCTGCCCTTCGCGGTGGAGGGGCCGCGCGGGTTGACGGGGATGCAGCACGCCTTGCCTTTGTTGCCCTGGTGGCGCTCCTGGTACCAGTCGGCGGTCCATTCCCAGACGTTGCCGGCCATCTCATGCAGGCCGTAGCCATTGGGCGGGAAGGCGCCGACGGAGCAGGTGCCGTCGTGGCCGTCCTCGCGGAGGTTCTGCCACGGGAAGTAGCCCTGCCAGGTGTTGGCCAGGTGTTCGCCGTTCGGGGTGAACTCATTGCCCCAGCAGAACTCGTTGCGGTCCAGTCCGCCGCGAGCAGCGCGCTCCCACTCCGCCTCGGTGGGGAGCGTCTTGCCGGCCCAGGTGGCAAAGGCCTCCGCGTCTTCATAGGCGATGTGGACGACGGGGTGGGCGCGGCGGTGTTTCACGGAGGAGCGGCGGCCTTCGGGGTGTTTCCAGCAGGCCTCGGGGACATAGCTCCACCAGTTGGCCACGTTGCCCAGGTCCACGGGGCCCTGGGCCTTTCGAAAGACGAGCGAGCCGGGGACGAGCGTCTCCGGTGTAGCGCCGGGGTAGTCCGCGGGATTGAGCGGGCGCTGGGCGACGGTGACGTAGCCGGTGGCTTCGACAAAGCGGGCGAACTGTTCGTTCGTCACGGTGAAGCGGTCCATCCAGAAGCCTGAGACGGTCACCTGATGAGCGGGGGCCTCTTCGGGATAGTGGTGGTCGGAGCCCATCCAGTACGTGCCACCGGGAATCCAAACCATGTCCGGGAAAGGAGCACGGCCGGGGCGCGCGGCGGTGTCAGTGGGCTCCACGTCGGCAGTGGCGTCGAGGCTGTCATTCCGGTGCATGGCTTGAAGTCCTCCAACGGAGAACATCCGGCCCGGTGGGCGGAATGACACTCGCACCAGAGGCCGGGTAGGGTGTCAGCACGTTGACGCGCGTGTTGGAGCATGGATGGCCAGCAATATCCGAGACCGGAAGTCAGCCCTGTCCAGCGCTCTTGGCGCATGGGTTCTGCTTGCCGCCGCTGTCGCTGGCGGATGCTCCCATGCCCAGAAGCCAGAGCGGCGTGTCTATCTCATCGCGGAAGACGCAGGTGGAGTCGGCGGCGCCGGCGGACGCGACTGTGATGCCGAGCATGTCGCGTGCTTCGACCGATGCTGGAACACCGCTCCTCCGCCGACGAGCATCAAGTGGGGCTCTGGCAAGCACCACGAGTAGTGCACGGAGGAGTGCCGCGCACGTTACATGGACTGCATCGAGGACGTGGCGCGGGCGTCACGGAAGAGCGATGTCTCGGAACTTCGGTTTTCGAATCTCGACGGTGCGCTGAATTGGTTGAGGACGCACCGAACGGAGTTGGTGATTGGGACGGTCGTCATCATCGGGGGCGTGGCGTTCGTCGTCGCCACTGGCGGAACAGGAGCGTTGATTCTCGCGCCACTTGCGCTCTAGTGATCGCGGACAGGACGAGGCCATGACTGCATCCGAAAAGTTCGAGATGGAATCGACGCTGAAAATCCTGGATGCCGTGAGCAAGAGCCATCCGCCCGGTTCCAAGGAAGAGGCTGCTGTCCAACTGGCGGCTGTCGCGTTGCTCTACCTCCGCCGCATCAAGAAGCTGGATGGGTTCCTCGAATATCACCAGGAGTTCTCCGACTCCTCGGCGCATGTCCCCATCGCGAGAGACTTCGCGACCCAGACGGATGCCGACTCGTGGCTGGCCAGTGGAGAAGCCGTCGATGGTGCACTTGTCAGGATTGACGGCCGGGGCTTCCAGGTCATCCAGTTGCCCAAGGGCCTGAAGTTCCTCCGGACGCCCCTCCCGGATGAACTGGGACCTCCAGGACCGAAGTAGCGGGGCCGCACCGCCACCGTCGTCGATGTTCCGTCCGACGGTGGCGGTGGGTTGGGCTAATGGTGCGACTGCTGGAAGCGGTGGATGAAGTGCTCCACGTCATCGGCCAGGGACATGACCTGGTCGCTGATGCTGGGCTCCTCCTTCTTCTTGCGCGCCTCCTCCATCTGCTGTTTCACGCGCGCCTTCATCGGCCCGATGCTCAGGCTGCCCGGGGCCTGGCTGGGCAGGAACTCGATGAGGCTCTCCGCGAACTGCTTCACCAGCATCTGTGCCGGGACGAACGTGAACATGCGCTCGCCGTACCAGGATGTGTACAGGCCGGAGTGGGGCCCGTACTCGAACGGGTCCGAGCGCAGGTTGATGAGGTAGGGCCACGATGGGTTGAAGCGCTTGCCGCTGAACCACATGTCCGGGCCTTCGCCGTCCTGGTAGCTGAAGATGATCTTCCAGTCCTTGAACCGGACCGCCGCCAGGTCGCCGCTGTCGAGCACGTAGATGAACTCGTTCCGGCGGCCCTCCTCCGTGCCGGCCAGGAGCCCGTTCTGGTCATACCCGTCCAGGTGGACCCGGAAGGTCTTGGGCCCCACCTTGTGGCCGTGCTTGCACTTCTCCACCAGGTCCGTGGGGCCGCCCGCCGCCGCCACCATCGTGGGCATCCAGTCCTCGTGCGCGAAGATGTCGTTGATGACGCGCCCCGGCTCCACCACGCCCGGCCAGCGCACCAGGCACGGCACCCGCACGCCCCCCTCCCACGTGGAGCCCTTCTCCCCGCGGAACGGGCTGTTGCCACCGTCCGGCCAGCCCATCTTCTCCACGCCGTTGTCGGTGGAGAACACGACCAGCGTGTTGTCCGCGATGCCCAGCTCATCCAGCTTGGCCAGGAGCACCCCGACGATGTCGTCCAGCTCCCGCATCGCGTCCGCGTAGAGGCCGTAGCCCGTGGCGTTCCGGTACTTCTCCTGGAGGAACGTCCAGACGTGCGTGCGCGTGGTGTTGTGCCAGAGGAAGAACGGCTTGCCGTCCTTCACGGCACGATCCATGAAGTCCAGCGACCCCTTCAGGAACTCACCGTCCACGGTCTCCATGCGCTTGGTGGTGAGCGGACCGGTGTCCTCGATGCGCTGGCTGCCCACGATGCCCCAGCGCGGCTCCTCGGTGACGTCCTTGCGGTTCGTGGCCCAGCTGTGCAGCACGCCGCGAGGCCCGAAGTGGGCCTTGAAGGACGGGTCCTTGGGGTAGTCCGGGCACTCCGGCTCGTTCTCCGCGTTGAGGTGGTAGAGGTTGCCGAAGAACTCGTCGAAGCCGTGGTTGGTGGGCAGGTAGGGATTGGAGTCGCCCAGGTGGTTCTTGCCGAACTGGCCGCAGGTGTACCCCAGCGGCTTGAGCATCTCCGCGATGGTGGGGTCGGAGTCCTGCAGGCCGTACTTCGCGCCCGGCATGCCAATGGTGGTGAGCCCCGTGCGCAGCGGGTTCATGCCGGTGATGAACGCCGCGCGGCCCGCGGTGCAGCTCTGCTGGCCGTAGCAGTCCGTCATCATCGCGCCTTGTTTCGCGATGCGGTCGATGTTGGGCGTGCGGTAGCCCATCATCCCCTGGTTGTAGGCGCTGATGTTCCAGAAGCCGATGTCATCACCCCAGATGACCAGGATGTTGGGCTTCTGCTTCGTCTGCTTCCCATGTCCGTTGCCCGAGGGCTTCGCCTTGCTTGCCATTCAAGACCTCCTGGGCACGAGGTGTTCACGGAAATGGGCTCGGGCATCGTTCCAGGAGTCGGGGGCAGGCGGGCACCCAGGCGCTCAGCGTGAGTCGCGTCCGCCGATGACAGGGAACCGCTCGTAGGCCCGCCGGAGTGCTTCGATGTGCTCGGGGTTGTCGTAGTCGAGCGGAGCCTCCGTGAGCTGGACCACCCATCCGCCAGCAGGCGTGCGCCGTGAGCGAGACAGCAGCTCCGCGTCGCGAGCAGCGTCCGGGAAACCGATGGCCTGCGCGGCGGCTTCGGACCAGTAGTTCAGCCACCCGAGGTAATGCGGGATTTCAGGTGCACGGAGTTGCTCTGTGAGTTTGAGCGCTGGAAGTCCATGAGGAGGGCTGCCTGGCTTGCGTACCGGGTCCCGGACCTGCCGTGAGGCTTGGACGGCTGCGTCGAATGGCGTCGCATGTCCCCAGTAGCCATGAGCCGCTTCCGCGACGTTCTCCAGCAGGGCAGTGGCGAGACTGGATGTTTCCAGAGGCAGTTCGGCGTGGACCTCGAGCAACGCATGGCCCCCGGGCCCAAGCCTTTCAGGCCCATCCACGCCGAAGAGTGTCACGGGGCGCCCCTCATCGTTGTTGCAGAGAAGCTGAAAGCCGCCGCCGCTCCTGGCCTTGGCGAGCCAGGCGTCTCGTTGCGGAATCCTCACGACCTGCTGCTCGTCGGAAACGGTCCAGTCCAGGCGTGTGCCAGGGAGCGCGCGTTCCACGCCAAGGGCCATCTCCAAGGGTCGACGGTCGGCACCTATCATGGCAGGCGCGTGGATGCGCACGGTCAAGGTGTTGTGCATGAAGGCCATGTCAGCACCACGTCATGAGGACGATGTTGAAGTCTGGCAACAGTGCTTCGAGGAGCTTCTTGTGGGCTTCAGTGCGGACGCCAATCGAGAACTGGAATCCGCAAGCCTCCGCGAGAGCGCGCTCGCGTTTTGCCTCATCGACCTGCTTCTGAAGCTCGGCCTGGCGAACGAACGGGCTGTAGGTCTCGATGTCGTTGGTCTTGACCTCCCACAGCATGCGCGTCGCGCCTTGAAGCCCATCGAAGTTCTTGCCGTCGACGAGTGCATCCCATCCGGAAGAGGGTTGGGGTTGAGGCTTTCGCTTGGGCAGGGAACTATGGATGGCCACCTGTGTTTCTGGCACAGCCCGCGTCTCCTCGGGATACAGCTGGCGGAACTCGTATGCGTCCAGTGCCTCCTGAATGGCGGCAGCGACCACCACCGCGCCAATGATGAGCACTGCCCCCACGGCGATCTCAGGTGCGGCCAGGACGCAAACCCCAATTCCCAGCGCCGCCGCGTCCGCGGAGGCCACGGTGCACCGTCCCGTGGTGTCGCGAAACCGGAGCCGGTCCTGGTCGAGTTGCTGAAAACAGCGCTCCACGACCGTGGGCCACGGACGAGCTGCCTCTCTGACGACGCATTGGCCTTCATCGGTCCAGGGCAGTTTCGCTGCTCGTTGGAGATTCGAGAGACCTGGGCCGCGGGCCCCAGCGACCGTTGGCGGCGTCGTGGCGCAAGCAGAGAGCAGGACTCCCAACATGATGCCGGCATGGCAATGCATTGGAGCAAATCGTAGCCGCTTGGCTCATCGCTCCCTATCGCTCAGTGCACGGGCCCCCGCGAGTCGTCATCGGCCGGTGGATGCGGCAGGTTCCGAAGCAACTCCCGCATGCGCGTGTCCGCCTCATCCAGCCGGATGAGCAGGTCCTCCTGTCTGTGCCGCTCCTCGCCGTGCAGTGTCGCGCCCGCTTCGTCCACGCGCGAGCGCACCAGGTACAGGCCGTCCTGGATGAGGCGCCACTCCTGCCAGGCCTGGGACTCGTGGCGCGCCATCCACGCCTCCACGCCTGCATGCACGTGCGGATACACGTTCTGCCTTCCCACCTTCGCCAGCACTCCCGTGCGCTCCAGCAGCCTCTGCGCCGGTGCGTGCACGCGCGCCAGCGACAGCGTGATGCGCCGGTGGGACAGGTCCTCGTGCAGTCCCGCCAGCATGTCCGCGCCCGGCACGTCCAGGTCGTCCGTCAGCTCCAGGTCCAGCAACACCTCTCGCACCGGCACCTTCGCGTCGCGCACGCGCTTCAACACCTCATCCCTCAGCGACGTGGCGTTGGCGAAGAACAGCCCTTCCTCCGGCCGGAAGACGTCCAGGCCGGGCAGGGTGATGGCGGAGGCTTCTCGGTGCGTGGCCGCCAGGTCCAGCGTCCCAGGTACCCGCCCCAGCTCGCTCAGGCGCGGCCGGCTGGCGCGGTACACCGTGAGGAACAGCGACAGGCCCACCGCGATGAGCAGCCCGGGCAGCACGTCGAAGGCCAGCACGCCCACGAGCGCCACCGCCGCGCTCAGGAAGTCCGCGCGGCGCAGGCGCGCCAGCCGTACCAGCTCCTTCACGTCCATCATCCCCAGGATGGCCACCACCACGATGGCCCCCAGCGTGGCCTCCGGCAGCGCGCGGAACAGGCCCGTGAGGAACAGCGCCACCAGCAGCGTCAGCCCCGCCGTCACCAGCGAGGACACCTGCGTGGTGGAGCCCGCCTGATCATTCGCGGCGGACTTGGACAGGCTGCATCCCATGCTGAAACCCCGGAACAGACCTCCGCCCAGGTTCGCCGCGCCCAGGCCCACCAGCTCCCGGTTGGGGTCCACGTCGTAGCCGTGCTTCGCGGCGAACATGCGCGCCGGGCCAATGGCCTCCGCGAACGCCACCAGCGCGATGCCGCACGCGCCCGGTATCAGCTTCACCAGGTCGCTGAATTTCACATCCGGAAACTGGGGCGGCACCAGGCCCGCGGGGATGGGTCCCACGATGGCCACCCCCTTCGCATCCAGGTGCAACAGCGACGACACCGCGATGCCCAACACCAGCACCGCGAGCGCCGCCGGAATGCGCCGGGACACGCGCCCCAGGAGCAGCAGCGCCGCGATGCTCGCCGCCCCCACCGCGAGCGTCAGCGCGTGCGTCTGTCCCAGGTGGGTGAGGATGTAGCCCAGCCGTTCGAAGAAGCCTCCCTTCGCACCCTCGATGCCCAGCAGCTTGGGCACCTGCTTGATGGCGATGATGAGCGCCAGCCCGAACACGAAGCCGCTCAGCACGGAGGAGGAGAAGAACTGCGCCACGCGCCCCAGCTTCAGCACGCCCGCCAGCGCCGCCACCGCGCCCGCCATCAGCGCCAGCGCGGCCGTGAGCGCCACGAAGCGCGGCGTGCCCTGCTGCGCCATGGCGCCCACCGTGGCGGCGGAGAGCACCGACACGCTGGCGGACACCGCGATGATGAGCTGCCTCGAGCTGCCGAACAGCGCATACAACGCCAGCGCCGCCGGGGTGGAATACAGCGCCGCCTGCGGAGGCATCCCCGCCAGCTGCGCGTAGGCCATGCCCTCCGGGATGTGCAGCGCCGTCACCGTGAGCGCGCCCACCAGGTCCTTCTTCAGGCGCGTCCCGTCATAGCCGCGCAGCGAAGCGACGAAGGGACTGACGCGGGTGAGCCATGGGGTGCGGCTCCGAGCGGTGCCCATGCGCACGAGGTGGCCACCCGAACCGACAGGAGCATCGTCCTCTCGGGGGGGCCGGCCAGCGGCGCATCCGTCTGGTCACTCAGGCGACATGCGTCATGCATGATGGTGGTCATGCCTGTCGCAGTGGCGCGAGGCTGCCGCGCATGATCACTGTCAGTGCATTCAAGTGGGTGCCGCCGTTCGCGCAGGGCGTGGTCCGTGACCTCCGGGTGAGGTGGGCGCTGGAGGAGGCGGGCCTGCCGTACGAGGCGCGGCTCATCGACCCCCAGGTGCAGAAGTCCGCGGACTACCGCGAGCAGCAGCCCTTCGGGCAGGTGCCGGTGTTCCAGGAGGACGGCCTGACGCTCTTCGAATCGGGCGCCATCGTGGTCCACATCGCGTTGAAGAGCGAAGTGCTCTTCCCCAAGGACGAGGCGGGCCGGGCGCGCGCGCTCACGTGGGTGTTCGCGGCGTTGAACTCGGTGGAGATCCACCTCCAGCAGCTCGCGGAGATCGACCTGTTCGCGCCGGATGCCCAGTGGGCGAAGCTCCACCGGCCCGAAGTGGAGGCGCGGATCCACCACCGCCTGGGCGAACTGGCCACGTCGCTGGGGAGCCGTGAGTACCTGGAGGACCGCTTCACCGCGGGCGACCTGATGATGACCACGGTGCTGCGCATCCTGCGGCACACCGAGGTGCTCGACGCGCATCCCACGCTCAAGGCCTACAAGGAACGCTGTGAGGCACGGCCTGCGTTCCAGCGCGCGCTGGCAGCGCAGATGGACGCCTTCAAGCAGCACGAGCGGCGCGAGGCCTGACGCGCGGGAAATGACGCGGCGTGTCCTGGTGGGGGATTTCACGCTATCCTGCGCTTCCCCTCCCAGGAGCGCTCCCCATGGCCCGTGGCATCTTCAAAGCAGGCTCTGGCCCCTCTCTGCCTCCGAAGCGCAAGCACGACGACCTCACCTCGCCCATCCGCAAGCCGGAGGTGGAAGGGCCCGCGGTGAAGAAGCAGCGGACCCAGGAGACCCTGCCGCAGCAGCAGGTGCGGAAGCCGCCCACGGACCCCTCCATGCATGCCGCCTACGACAAGATGGCGCATGAGGAGATGCTGAAGAATCCGAAGTACGCGGCGCTGGCGAACGACGCCTCGCAGGCGTCCGATGGCAAGACCCTCAATGTCGTCACCAAGGACCAGGTCCAGGGCGGCATGTTCTACTCGGGCCCGAAGCAGATTGGCCTGCGACCGGACCTCACGGGCCCCAAGCGCGCTGGCGTCATGGCGTTCGAGATGACGAACGCCGCCCAGCAGAAGAAGTTCAGCAAGGTCACGGGCGACGCCTTCCAGAACGAGGTCAACGCGGCGCTGGGCAAGCCGCAAGTGGGCGGCAGCCTGCCCGCCCGGCGGGAGAACTTCGCCAAGAGCATGGAGCGCATCGAGTACGACGGCATCAAGCGCCACCATGAGGTGATGAAGGACGGCATCCAGAACCAGGGCTGGCCCAAGGAGATGGACCGGTTCGGCAAGCGGCTGGAGGGCGCGGACCCCAGCTTCGACAGCGACTGGGCGCGCCAGAACGTCCCGGACGCGAAGACGGGCAAGAGCCACTCGGACGTCTACCGCACGCAGTTCGACAACATCCACGCCAAGGCCAATGAGCTGGTGGCGAAGAGCAAGCAGCAGCAGGGCATTCCGTAGGCCCCTGGCTCCGCGCGCCGCTTCGCGCTAGGGAGGGAGTCATGTCCTCCGCTCTCCAGACCCGTCCCCGGAGTGAGCTTGCCTCCGGGCGCTTCGGCCAGACCCGCTTCATGCTCCGCCGGAAGTTCTTCAAGCTGTTCGGCGGCGCGTTCCACATCTACGACGAGGCAGGCAACGTCGCCTTCTACTCGAAGATGAAGGCCTTCAAGCTGAAGGAGGACCTGCGCGTCTACAGCGGCGAGGACATGCAGGAGGAGCTGATCACCATCCAGGCCCGCAGCATCCTGGACTTCGGCGCCACCTACGACGTCACCGACGCGGCGACGGGAGAGCGCGTGGGCGCGCTGCGCCGCAAGGCCCTGAGCTCCATCCTGCGCGACACCTGGCTCATCCTGGACGCGGACGGGCAGGAGGTGGGCAAGGTGGAGGAGGACAGCATGCTGCTGGCGCTCGTGCGGCGCTTCCTCACCAACCTCATCCCGCAGACCTTCACCGGGACCCTGGGCAGCGAGCAGGTGTTCAGCTTCCGGCAGCACTTCAACCCGTTCATCCAGAAGATCGACCTGGACTTCTCCGTGGACACGCAGCGCCGGTTGGACCGGCGTCTGGGAATCGCCGCGGCGGTGCTCCTGTGCGCGATTGAAGGCCGTCAGTCCGGCGGCTGAAGAAGCCTGGACGCGGTGAGCGGCCGGGCCCTATGTGTCCGGGCATGCAAGCCCCGTCCTCGCAGGTGCATCCGGTCCCGGTGCTCATCGTCGGAGGTGGCCTCGTGGGCCTCTCGACGGCGTTGTTCCTCGCCCATCAGGGCATGCGCTCGCGGTTCATCGAGAAGCACGCAGGCACTTCGCTCCATCCCCGCGCACGGGGTTTCCATGCGCGCACCGTGGAGTTGTTGCGCTCCTCGTGCGCGGGGGAGGAGGTGGAGGCTTGGCTGGGCAAGCTGGAGAAGTTCCTGCAGAACAACGTCCGCCTCATCGCGGAGCACAACGAGGAGAGGCTGGAAGTCATCCCCGCTTTCAGGAAGGGAGTAGGTACCTCTTATGGCGAAGCCGACAAGAACCTCAACACCGACAAGCGAGCCGAACTCGCAGCCGCAGCAGCCCAGCAAGCCGCCAAGGACTCTGACTGCGGAGCAGTTCGAGGAGTTGCTGGAGAAGGAGCCGGGGCAGTGGAAGCTGGTGGACCTGAAAGTGAAGGGCAAGTCGGTCCTGCCCAAGAAGTAGACCCGGAGCCCGCCGGTCCCCAGACGGCGGCGGAGCGCTTCCCGGACCTGTCCCTGATGCCCGGCCTGGAGGTGGAGTTCGAGGATGCGCGCAGCCAGGAGTTCATGCACTGCTGGTGCTCCGGCATGCCGCGGGCCTTGAAGGAAGGACCGCTGCTCCCCCTGGCACCCGGCGCCGAGGTCTACCGCTTCACGTGGATCCCTTCGTCATCCGCATCGAGCACCGAGGCCTTGTCCATACCCTGCACGTGAAGAGAGCCGGCACTCAAGAAGGGGCATTTGGCTGTCGACCGGCACATCCTGCTCACGCCCACCCAGTGGCAGGCCGTGCAACAGCGATTGGATGCGGCCCACTTCTGGTCCATCGATCGCTTCTTCGCGTCTCGGAACCTCTCGTACTTCGACGGGGCGGAGTGGCTCTTCGAGGGGGCACGGGAAGGGCGCTACCGGATGGTGAGCATCCTCAGCCCGGACCCGGAAGGGCCCGCGCGTGCCATCCATGACCTGGGAGCGTTCCTGGTGGAACTGTCTGGCATGTCCATGGCCGACGACACGCTTTACTGAGCGGTCTTCAGCGCACGCTGGCCCAGAACGGCTTGAGCGCCTCGCGGCTCGTCGCCAGCGCCGCCCGCGCGTCCGCGTTCACGGTGCCGGAAGCGAAGCTGTCATCGCGCCCCGCCAGCACTTCGATGCACGCGTGCACGGAGTTCGACAGCCCCTCCAGCGAATAGCCACCCTCCAGCACCAGTGCCAGCTTCCCGCCGGAGACCTCCTCCGCCAGCTTGCGCACGGCGGTGCACATCGCCGCGAAGCCGCGCTCGGTGACGTCCATGCCGCCAATCGGATCCGCGCGGTGCGGGTCGAACCCCGCGGACACCAGCACCAGGTCCGGCCGGTACGCCTGCGCCACGGGGAGCAGCAGCTCTTCGAAGATCATCCCGTAGTCCGCGTCCGTGTTGCCGCCCGGCAGGCCGCAGTTGACCGTGAAGCCCTGGCCCTCTCCGCGCCCCACCTCCGGCGCGGCGCCGCTGCCCGGGTAGTAGGGGAACTGGTGCACCGATTGGTAGAGCACGTCCCTGCGCCCCCAGAACGCCGCCTGCGTGCCGTTGCCGTGGTGCACGTCCCAGTCCAGCACCAGCACTCGCTCGGCTCCCAGCCGCCGCCCGGCCTCCGCCGCGATGGCGACGTTGTTGTAGAGGCAGAAGCCCATCGCCCGGTCCGGCTCCGCGTGGTGACCGGGCGGACGCACCAGCGCGAACGCGTTCTTCGCCGTCCCCGCCATCACCGCCTCCACGGCCTGCACCGCCGCGCCCGCCGCCAGCCTCGCCGCGTCGATGCTGTCCGGGGACACCGCCGTGTCCTCGTCGATGCGCTCGAAGCGGCCGCCCAGCTTCTCCAGCGCCTCCAGGTGCGCCGGGGTGTGCACCGCCAGGATCTCCGCGTCCGTGGCGGAGCGGGGATGGGTCATCACCGTGCCCGCGACCGGATTTCGCGCCAGCATCTGGAGGATGCGCCGCAAGCGTGCGGGCGACTCGGGGTGGCCCTCTCCGGCTTCATGCTGGAGGAAGAGCGGGTCGGTGAGCAGCAGCGTCGCGGTCATCCCCTGGACCTTACGCATCCTGTCCCCGGGAACCCAGCGTCCGTCCCTGGCAGGCGGGGAAGTCCGTTCCTTGCCCTGGACGGGCCACCCTCCCTACAGTGCGCGGGCCTTGCCACGTCGCCTCAAGAAACCCGGTCTCCGGGGCATCCTCCTGGGTTCGTTCGGCCTCGCGCTGGCCGTCATCCTGGGGACGCTCTACTTCGTCGTTCCCCGCCAGGTGGGCAACCACCTGAGGGAGCGCATGGCTTCGCGCGCCCAGAACAAGGCCAGGGAGGTAACGGCACTCGTCGAAAAGCAGGCGGGCACCCAGCCGGTCCCCAACCTGGAAGGGCTCTATCTCCAGGACGACGACTTCAGCGTCGTGGCGGTGCTGGACGCCCAGGGCGTGCCCCGCGCCACCTCCCCGGCGACAGCGCCTGCGTGGTTCACCCAGGGCCTGGAGAAGCGCCTCCAACAGCGCCCGCTCCCGTCTCTGGAGCAGGTGGAGTTCGAGAACGACAGCTGGGCGGTGACCCGGCCGGTGACGCTCGCGGGCGGCGTGCCCGGTGAAGTCGTCGTGGTGGTGGATGGGGCGCGGCTGGAGGGAGTGCTCACGGCCCTGCGCCACACGGTGCTGCTGGCCTTCCTCGTGGGCCTGGTGCTCTTCCTCGTGGTGGCGTTCCTCATCTCGCGCGCGTTCATCCTCCACCCGCTGGACGCGATGATGTCCATGGCGAGCAAGCTGGCGGAGGCCGACCTCACCGGCCGCGCGGACGTGCGCAACAACAGGGACGAACTGGGCCAGCTGGCGGAGGCCCTCAACCGCATGGCCCAGTCCTGGCGCGACACGCTGGGCCGCGTGCGAGGCGTGTCCGACGTGGTGGCCGGCGTCATCGAGCAGATCCACCGCACCGGCACCACCGTGTCCTCCGGCGCGGGCACCGTGCAGTCGCGCGTGGAGGAGACGTCCTCTTCCATGGTGGAGATGATGGCCAGCTTGCGCGGCATCGCGGAGAACGTGGAGGTCCTCTACCAGAGCGCGGAGGAGAGCAGCTCCTCCATCATGGAGATGGCCGCCACCAACGACGAGGTGGCGGAGAACGTCCAGGCCATGGCCGCCAGCGTGGAGGAGACCACCAGCGCCATCGAGCAGATGACGTACTCCATCAAGGAGGTGGCCAAGAACATCGAGGACCTCTCCGCGTCCACGGAGGACACCTCCTCCGCCATCAGTGAGATGGACGCCGCCATCGGTCAGGTCGACGCCAACGCCAACGAGACGGCCCGCCTGTCCGAACAGGTCTTCGAGGACGCGCAGACGGGTGTGGAGGCCCTGCGCAAGACGCTCTCCGGCATCGACCGCATCAAGGACACCAGCCGCACCGCCGCGGGCGTCATCGACAGCCTGGGCCGGCGCATCAGCGAGATTGGCAACATCCTCAACGTCATCGACGACGTGGCGGAGCAGACGAACCTCCTGGCCCTCAACGCCGCCATCATCGCCGCGCAGGCGGGCGAGCACGGCAAGGGCTTCGCGGTGGTGGCGGAGGAGATCAAGGACCTGGCCGAGCGCACCGGCGCGTCCACCAAGGAGATCGCCGAGCTCATCCGCGGCGTGCAGGAGGAGAGCCGCAACGCCGTGGTGGTGATGAACCAGGGCGTCAAGAGCGTGGAGGAGGGCGTGCAGCTGGGCCGCGAGGCGGAAGGCGCCCTGCGGAAGATCAACGACAGCACCCAGAAGTCCACGCAGATGGTGAAGGCCATTGCCCGCGCAACGGTGGAGCAGGCGCGCGGCAGCAAGCAGGTGACGGCCGCCATCCACCGCATCTCCGCCACCGTGTCGATGATCTCCCAGGCCTCCAACGAGCAGGCCCGGGGCGGCGAGCAGATCATGAAGAGCGCGGAGCGGATGAAGACGCTCACCCAGCACGTGCAGCGCTCCAGCCAGGAGCAGGCACACGGCAGCAAGCAGATCACCCGCTCCATCGAAAGCATCAACGAGATGGTCACCCACCTGAACCGCGCCCAGAAGGAGCAGACCAAGGGCAGCGAGCAGGTGCTCAAGGCCGTGGAGACCATCAAGGGCGTGTCCGAGCACCAGACGCGCTCGGTGCGCCAGCTGGAAGAGGCCATCGACAACCTCACGCGCCAGGCGGAAATCCTCCGCGCCGAGGTGCGCCGCTTCCGCGTCTGACGCACCAGCCGTTCCCCGTTGAAAGCCTCCATGCCCGAGTCGTCCGAGTCCGCCTCTCCCCGTTCCGTGTCCGAGCGCGCCGTGGTGTTGCTCATCGGCGCGGTGCAGTTCGTCAACATCCTCGACTTCGTGATGGTGATGCCGCTGGGCCCGGACTTCGCGAAGGGGCTGGGCATCGAGTCCTCGCACATCGGGACCATTGGCGGCAGCTACACCGCCGCCGCGAGCGTGGCGGGGCTCCTGGGCGGCTACTTCCTGGACCGCTTCGACCGGCGCAAGGCGCTGGCCGTGTGCATGCTGGGGCTCGTCGCGGCCACCGCGGCGGGGGGATTCGCGGTGGGGCTGTCCACGCTGCTGCTGGCGCGGGTGTGCGCGGGGCTCTTCGGCGGGCCGGCGACGGCGCTGTCCCTGTCCATCATCGCGGACCTCATCCCGGTGGAGCGCCGGGGCCGGGCGCTGGGCGCGGTGATGGCGTCCTTCTCCGTGGCCTCCGTGCTGGGCGTGCCCCTGGCCTTGAAGGTCGCGGAGCTGGGCAGCTGGCGGACGCCCTTCTTCGTGGTGGCGGCGCTGGGGCTGGTGCTGGTGCTGGCCGCGCTCGGGCTCCTGCCGCCCGTGCGCGGGCACCTGCGGCCCGGCGGCAGCGCGGACCGGGCCCCGGGCGTGGCGGAGCTTTTGGGCAACACCGACGTGCAGCTGTCCTACCTGATGACGGCGCTGGTGATGATGAGCGGCTTCATCGTCATCCCCAACATCTCCGCCTATCTCCAGCAGAACCTGGCCTACCCGCGCGAGAACCTGTGGATCATCTACGCCGCGGGCGGCATCGTGAGCTTCTTCACGCTGCGGATGACGGGCCCGCTGGTGGACCGCTTCGGCTCCTACCGCATCGGCACGGTGGGCGTGGTGCTGGCGGCCCTCACCACGTACGTGGGCTTCATCCACTACCCCGCGTGGCTGCCCATCCCCCTGCTGTTCATGGTCTTCATGCTGGCCATGGGCGTGCGCAACGTGGCGTACAACACGCTCACCTCGCGCGTGCCGGACAACCCGGTGCGCGCCCGCTTCATGTCGCTGCAGTCCGCCACCCAGCACATGGCCTCCGCGCTGGGCGCCTTCCTGTCGTCACGCCTGCTGGTGGACCTGCCGGACGGGACGCTCGGCGGCATGGACACCATCGCCTGGGTGTCCATCGGGCTGGCGGTGGGTGTCCCCGTCATGTTGCGGGTGGTGGAGGGGCGGGTGCGCTCGCGCGAGCAGGCCCGGGCCCTGGCGGTGCCCCCGGCGCAGGGGATGGCCGCGCCGCTGTCCCCCGAGGCCAATCCCCACGGCTGATGGGGCAATGTGCCCCAGGAGTTCCAGGGAGCCCGGCCGCCCGCCTCCTGGACACGAGGCCAGACGGACGCTGGATGGTCGCTGACGGTTGCGCGGGCCGCCTGTGGGCGCGATAACCCCGGGACGTTCCCTCCAAGGGGAAGACGACCCTCCATGTTCAACATCGGCGCAGGCGAAATGGTGTTCATCCTGGTGGCCGCGCTGATCGTGCTCGGCCCCCAGCGGCTGCCTGAGCTGGCGCGGGCCATTGGCAAGTTCATGCGCGAGTTCCGCCGGCAGACGGACGACGTGCGCAACGTGGTGGAGCGCGAGTTCTACTCGATGGACGAGGAGTTCAACCGCATGCCCCCGACGCGTCCGGGCACGCGCGTGCCGTCCCCTCCGCCGGAGCTCGCCCCGTCCTCCCTTCCGGGCGCCGCCCCCGCCAACGTGCTCGCCGAGCCCGCCCCCGCGCTCACCGCGACGGTGGACCCCGAGAACGTGCCCGCGCCCGCCGAGGCCGCCGTGGACGCTGAGCCCGCCACCGGCACGCAGGCCGCGGAGCAGACGGGTGCGGCGCCGGCGCAGGACGAGAACGGCCTTCCGCAACTCGCCCCCATCCCGGGCACGGTGGCGCGCAACGCGCCGAAACGGAGCTGAGCCCTGAATCGCCAAGGGGTTGACCTGTCGGATTTCCGGATGAGCCTGGCGGAGCACCTCACGGAGCTGCGCTCGCGGCTCGTGAAGTGTTCGCTCGCGGTGCTCGTGCTGGGCGCCGTGTCGCTCATCTTCGCCAAGCCCATCTTCGGCGTGTTGATGCGGCCGGTGCTGGACGCGCTGCCCCCGGAAGGGCGCTCGCTCGTCTACACATCCGGCATCGAAGAAATCAACGTGCTGATGAAGGTGGGCGTGTACTGCGGCATCTTCCTCACCACGCCCGTCATCCTCTGGCAGATCTGGGGCTTCGTGGCGCCGGGCCTCTACCCGGAGGAGCGCAAGTACGCGTCGCCCTTCGTGGTGCTGGGCTCCGTCGCGTTCATCGTGGGCTCGATGTTCTGCTACTTCCTGGTGCTGCCCTCCATGTTCAAGTTCCTCCTCAACGAGGAGGAGACGCTCGCCCTGGAGCAGCGCCTGGACACCGCGCGCATGGGCGGCGAGGACGCGCTGCGCTTCCTGCGCATTGGCGAAGTGGAGCGCGCCGGCCACGTGGCCAAGGAGACCAGCGCCGTGCTGACGGCCGCCGGTGAGGGCCAGGTGAAGGACCCGGAGGTGGCGTCCGCGAAGAGCGTGGAGCTCACCGCGCGCCTCAAGGGCCTGGGCGACCTGCTGGACGCCGCCGCGGATGGGCTGGGCGTGCCCGCGCGCGGCGTGCTGCGCCAGGCGGTGGAGAAGCGCGTGGAGGCGGTGACGGCCTTCGGCAAGCAGGACTACGTCGCGTCGGAGGCCGCCATGGACCAGGCGGCCAGCCTGCTCGCGGGCGTGGCGCCCACTCGCGCGGAGGAGATGTCCGGCCTGTGGCGGCTGCAGAAGGAGCTGGCCAAGGGCCACGCGGAAGCCGAGGCCGCGCGCTGGACGCGGCCCATGCTGACGATGAACGAGCAGCTGTCGCTGGTGCTGCTGCTCATCCTCGCCTTCGGCGTCATCTTCGAATTGCCGCTGGTGATGGCGCTGCTGGGAATCGTCGGGGTGGTGCAGTCGAGCTTCCTCATCCGCTACCAGCGCCACGCGTTCGTGGTGTGCCTCATCGCGGCGGCGGTGCTGACGCCCACGGGTGACGTGGTGAACCTGTCGCTCATGGCCGGCCCCATGCTGCTCTGCTACGAGCTGGGCGTGTTGGCGGTGTGGCTCATCGAGAAACGCCGTGCGAAGGCGGAAGCCTCCACGGACATCACCCCGGCGGCGTAGACTCCCGCGCGCATGAAGAGCCCTGCCGCGCGCCTGATGATGGACCTGCGGTACCTGCGCGCGCTGTCGCGGAGGTTCCGCAGCACGTTGCTGCTCGCGGCGGTCATCTTCGGGGTGGGGCCGGCGCTGTACCACTGGCGCTACGTGGGGCCGGGCGGGGACCGCATCTCCTACGGAGAGGCGCTGCACCACGTCTACTTCCTGCTCTTCGGCCAGCCGTCGCTGCCCTACGTGAGCGACTGGTTCGTGGAGACGCTCAACATCCTCATCCCGCCGGTCAGCATCGCGCTGGTGGTGGATGGCGTGGTGCGCTTCGCGTACCTCTTCTTCGCGCGGCACAAGAACGACAAGGAGTGGGTCACCGTGGTGTCCGAAACGATGAAGGGCCACGTCGTCGTGTGCGGCGCGGGACGCGTGGGCTACCGCGTGGTGACGCAGCTGCGGGAGATGGGCAAGGACGTCGTCGTGGTGGAGAAGCGCGAGGACGCGACGTTCGTGTCCGCGCTGCGCGACGAGAACATCCCGCTGCTCATCGACGACACGCGCAGCCCGCTGTGCCTGCCGCGCACGCACGTGAAGAAGGCGTCCGCCATCGTCTGCGCCACGGACGACGACCTGGCGAACCTGAACATCGCGCTGGACGCGCGGCGGTTGAACCCCGGCATCCGCGTGGTCATCCGCCTGTTCGACGACGACCTGGGCGCGAAGGTGCGCGACACGTTCAAGGCGGAGGCCCTCTCCAGCTCCTCGCTGGCCGCGCCCGCCATGGCGCTGGCGGCGTTGGATCCGCGGCTCGTCCACTCGTTCCGCATCGGCAAGCACCTGATGGTGGTGTCGCTGTTCGTGGTGCGGGACGGACTGCCGGGGATGAACATCTCCCAGGTGCGCGACCGCTTCGGCGGGCTGGCCCTGTCGCTCATCCGGGGCGAGGAGGAGACGCTGCACCCGAACGGTGACGTGGTCCTCCAGGTGGGGGATCAGATCACCGTCCAGGCGTCGTATCCGGAGTACTGCACCCTGCGCGCCTTCACCGGTGAGGCGGACGCGCCGGCGTACGCGGACCACGACAACTTCCTCATGCCGGGCTACCGCCCCACGGGGTGAGCCCTCCTCCTGGCGGGAGGGGGCGGCCGCCGTGCTTCAGGGACAGGACAACGGCGTGTAGCTGACCGTGTACCAGGACGTGGCCTGCCCCAGGTTGATCTCCTCTCCATCGCAGGTGCAGCCTCGCCATCCGACCTCGGTCGTCCGGGTGTGGTCGCTGTAGAAGTTGACGGAGTGATGCGGGTCGGTCGCGCAGTCCGGGAGGATGGCTTGCTCGGTCGTCGCCAGGTTCGTCGCGGGGGAACCCCCGGTGCTGTCCGCGCCACATGCGGTCAACAGCAGGGCTCCCATGCACAGCAGGCCAGGCGGAAGGTGGCGCATCGGTTCCTCTCGGATGGGGGAAGCCAGATCAGACAGACAGGAAAGGTCCATGTCGACAGGTCGGACGGCGAATGGTGGATATCAGGCAGGAGTACGGCGCTCCTTCGCGGTGGGCTCGGAGATGGCCTGGGCCGCCTGGGGCGAGGCGTCAGGGTTGGTCCGCTGGGTGGGGGCCTGCGCCCAGGCGCTGACGGAAGGCGAGCAGGTCGCGCTCGTGGACGGGACGCGCATCCAGGTGGTGCGTCAGGTTCCTCCCAAGCAGCTCCGCCTGCGACTGGAGCGTGACGAGTGGCCCCGGGCGCGCACCGTGCAGCTTCGCGTGCTGCCGTCGGTGCATGGCGTCACCGTGGCGCTGCACGCGGAAGGACTGCCGGACGCGGACACTCGTGAAGCGCTGCTGGCGCGCTGGACGCGTGCACTGGAGGGCTGGAGCGCCTTCTCCGGAAGGACCGTGGAGGTGACCCGCGAAGGGGCTCTGACGCGCGAGCCCCCGGGGAAGAAGGGCGCGAAGAAGCCTCCCTCGCTGGAGCAGGGCCTCGCGGAGCAGGGCGCGGCCTTGCTGAAGAAGCACGGCCCCGCGCGAGGCACGAAGAAGGCCGTGGCCACGAAGCTGCCTCGGGCCGTGAAGAAGGCTCCGGTCGCGAAGAAGGCTCCGGTCGCGAAGAAGGCTCCGGTCGCGAAGAAGACCGTGAAGCCCTCGCGGGCCGGGCGTCGGAAGCCCTCCGGGCGCACGAAGTAGGGCGCATCGCGACTGGTGACCGCTGTTGGCGAGCGGTGACTCCAGTCACCAGGGACGGGCCCCGGTTCGTCCCACCGCGCCTCGCGCTGCCTCAAGGAACTCAAGCACTTGGCCTCAAGCAGGTGTCAGCCCATGGGTTGGCATGTCCCCTGCTGTAGGTGTTCCTCGTCAGCCGCACTCAAGCTCCCGAGGAAATCCCATGGCCATCGCGCCCACCTCCGCCCGCGCCGCTTCCTTCCGCGTCCCCTCGCAGGACTTCGCTTCCCGTCCGGATGCCGTGTCCGGCGGCCGCGTGCAGGGCGGCTCCTGCCAGAAGCCGGGTTCGAACCTGGCGTCCCAGTTCCAGCAGGATGGCTTCAGCGCGGGCCCCGCGAAGGGCGCGCAGTGGAAGCAGTTCGCGGAGGGGCTCGAGGACGTGGTGAAGCAGCTGCAGCAGCTCGTCCAGCTGCTCCAGACCCAGATGGGCGGCGCCCCCAGCGTCGACGGTGCGTCCAGCACGGGCGGTGCGCCTGGCGCGGGTGACTCGTTCCAGACCGGAGCCGCTCAGTCGTCCGGCGCCACTCAGTCGGCCAGCCCCTCGGGCGACGTCCCGAAGGGCGAAGTGGGCGATTGGATCAAGCAGGCCATGGACATCCTCAAGGCCAACGGCGTCCCGGTGGAGAAGATGAACCCGCAGGACATCGCGAAGATCATCCAGCACGAGTCCAGCGGCGACCCGAACGCCATCAACCTCTGGGACCAGAACGCCAAGGACGGCCACCCCTCCATCGGCCTGATGCAGACCATCCAGCCGACGTTCGACGCGTACAAGGTCCCGGGCCACGACAACATCCGCAACCCGGTGGACAACATCGTCGCGGCCGTTCGCTACTCGGTGGACCGCTACGGCTCCGTGTCGAACACGCCGGGCATCCAGGCGATGAATGGCGGCAGCGGCTACGTGGGCTACTGAGCCTCACCGCCCCCGCAGGTTCTGGGCGATCTTCAGGATGTCCGCGAGGACGCCCGCCGCAGTGACAGGGCCGCCTGCCCCCGCGCCCTGGACCAGCAGCGGGTAGTCCGCGTAGCGCTCGGTGGAGAAGGCCACGAACGCCTCCGAGCCGCGCAGCCGCGTCGCCGGATGCTCCTTCGGCACCGCCACCGGGCCCACCCGCAGCACCGGCCCGTCCTTCGCCGTCGGGTCGATGCGCGCCAGGTAGCGCAGCACCTTGCCCTCCGCGCGCAGTCCCTCGATGCGCGAGGTGAACGTCCGGTCCAGCTTCTCCAGCCCCGTGAGGAAGCGCTCCACGTCCGCCTCTTCCAGGTACTCGCGCGGGACGAAGGGCTCCACCTCCACGTCCTCCAGCGACAGGTTCAAGCCCTGCTCACGCGCGAGGATGAGCGCCTTGCGCGCGGCATCCGTGCCCGCCAGGTCCTCGCGAGGGTGTGGCTCCGTGAAGCCCTTCTCGCGCGCGGTGCGCACCGCCTTCGACAGCGGCACCCCATCCATCAACTGCTGGCTCAAGTAGCCGAGCGTCCCGGAGAACGAACCCTCCACGCCGTGCACCCGGTCCCCCGTGCGCACCAGGTCCTTCAGCGTCTGGATGACCGGCAGTCCCGCGCCCACCGTCGTCTCGTAGTGGTAGGCGCGGTGGTTCAGGTGCGCCGTGCTCCGCAGCCGCTCCCAGACCTCGAGCGGCTGCGTCAGCGGCTTCTTGTTCGCCGCCACCACGTGGATGCCGCTGCGGAACGCCTCCAGGTACAGCTCCTCCATGCCCGATGCCGCCGTGCAGTCCACCAGCACCGGCACGGGCAACCGGCGCAGCGGCTCCAGCAGCGCGCGAACCACGGGCGGTGACGCGCCTTCGGGCACGGATTCGATGCGCTCGCGCCACTGCTTCAGCGGGATGCCCTCCGGTGAGAAGAGCACCCGCCGACTGTCCGCGAGCCCTACCAGATTGAGCTGGATGCCGTGCTCCTGCGCCAGCGTCTCCTGCAACGTGCGCAGCTGCTCCAGAAGTTGGCTGCCCACCACGCCATGGCCCAGCACCAGCAGGCTCACCTCTTCATGCGAGAAGTGGAAGGCCGCGTGCACCGTACGCACCGTCAGCGCCGTCTCCGCCCCATCCACGATGAACGAGATGGAGCGGGCGCTCGCCGTCTGCGCGATGGCGCGCACGTTGATGCCCAGCGCGCCCAACGGTTGGAACAACCGTCCCGCCACGTTGGCGCCCTGCCCCATGGCCTCGGCCACCAGCGCCACCTGCGTCACCGGCGCGCGCACCTGCGGCGGCTGCAAGGCTCCGCGCTCCAGCTCCGGTGCCAGCTCCCGCCGCAGCACTTCCTCCGCGCGGGCCGCGTGCGCCCGTCTCAGCACCACCGCCACTGAGCGCCCCGGCGACGACTGCGCCGCCATCCACGCGTCGATGCCCGCGGCCTCCAGCGCCTGCAACGCGCGAGGCCCCACCGGCCGCGCCGCTTCCTCCGTGCCTCCCTCCAGGCCCAGCAGCGCCAGATCCTCCAGGGACACCACGCACGTGGGCACGGTGCCGTTGCCCGCGCCGCGCACGTCGATGAGCGTGCCGGGTTCGTCAGGCTGTTGCAGGTGACGCACGCGCAGCGGGATGTCCGCGTCGCGCAGCGTGGACAGCGCGCGCGGGTGCAGTGTGGGCAGGCCCAGGTACACCAGCTCCAGCGCCTCCGTGTAGCTCAGGTGCGGCACCGGCCGCGCATCCGCCACGTGCAGTGGATCCGCCGTCATCACGCCGGGCACGTCCGTCCACAGCGTCAGCGGCGTGCCCAGCAGCACGGACAGCACGGCCGCCGTCTCGTCCGCGCCCTCCACGCCCAGCGTCGTGGAGCGGCCATCCACCGCCGTCCCCCGGCCACCCGCGTGCAACGTCAGCCGCCCCTCCCACGAAGGCCGCAGCGTGGCCACCCGGGCGCGAGTGTGCTCGCGGTTCACTCGTGCCTGCCCAGGCTCACCCTCCGTCACCGTCCAGTCCGCCGCGTCCACCTCGAGCGACGGCACGCCGCGCGCACCGAGCAACTTCGCCAGCAGCGCCGCCGTCAGCCGCTCGCCGGTGCCACGCACCACGTCCTCCAGCGCGGGCCGCCGCTCGCGCACCAGACTCGCGCCATCCAGCGCGCGGCGTGCGGGCTCCAGCAGGGACGCGAGTGTGCGCGTGCCGTCCGCCTCCACCGACGTGGAGCCCGGGGGCGCACCCAACCGGCGCTCGGCCTCCTCCAGCATCAACAGGCCGCGCGCGAGCAGGCCATCCAGCTCCTGCCGGGCCAGCGTGGAGTTGCCCTTCAACGCGATGGACAGCGCGGACTCCAGCCCCGCCGCGAGCCAGGGTGGTGAGGACACGATGGCTGCGCGCGTGTTGCCCGCGTCGCGGCGCGACAGGTGCGTGGCCACGGACGCGAGTCCCTGGGCGGTGTCGAGCAGGAAGGGGGCGTAACGGGTGATGCTCACAGGGGCGGTCATGAAGTCTTCCGGGCGCGGACGCCGGCAGTGGATGAAATGCGGGCGTCGCGGCCCACGCCCGGAGGCAGGGCCAGCGCGCGGACCAGCAGGGGCGCGAGCGCGTCCCATTCGATGAGGAAGCCGTCGTGGCCGTGCACGCTGCACAGGGCCGCGTATTCGGCATGCAGTCCCTGCGCGCGCAGGCGGCGGGACAGGTTCTTCATGTGCTCGGGCGGGAAGAGCGCGTCCCGGTCGATGCCGATGGTGAGCGTGCTCGCGCGGATGCGGTCCACGCCGGGCCCACCGTTTGGCGTGGGCACGCGCGTGAGGTCGTGATGATCCATGGCGCCCAGCAGCGCCAGGTACGCTCGCGCGTCGAAGCGCGCCTCCAGCTTCGCGCCCTGGTACTCCAGGTAGCTCTCCACCGGGTACAGCGCGCGTGACGACCACGCCTGCGGACGCGGCTGGAGCGCCTCCAGTCCGGCCTCCGCGCGATAGGTGAGCGTCGCCAGCTGCCGCGCCAGCTCCAGGCCGCGCCGGGGGGACTCGGGGTACTCGGGGTCCAGCAGGACGGCCTGCCGGGCCACGTGGTTCCAGCCCACCACCCACGCGGACGCGGCCTCCGCCGTCGCGATGGGCACCATGCGTTGGAAGCGCTCCGGTGCCAGCGCCGCAAGGCACAGCACCACCATGCCGCCCAGCGAACCGCCGGTGACGAGCGCCACCTCGTCCACGCCCAGCGCGTCCAGCGCCGCGAGGATGGAGCGCGCCTGGTCCCACGGCGTAAGGGTCGCGGGCAGGCTCCGCTCATCCAGGCGCAGGTCTCCCTTGGACAGCACCGGCGCCGGGCCGAAGCGCGTGTCGTCGGTGCGCTGCGGGAAGCCCTCGTCCGCGGGGCCGGAGGTGCCGTAGCAGGAGCCCAGGTTGTTGAAGCACAACAGCCGCACGCGCGAAGGGTCCAGCGGCCGGCCAGGCCCGATGACGGGGGCCCACCAGCCGCCTTCTCCACCGGCGTTCATGTCTCCGGTGAGCGCGTGCACCAGCAGCACGGTGGGCACCGGATCCGGCGTGCGGCGGGGACCGGTGCGGCGCGCGTCGATGGCGGCGTCGCGCAGCTCGGAGGCGGTCCTCCGCACCACGCGCAGCCGGCCTTCGCGCGCCGCTTCCTCGGAATGCACTCGGGCGCGGGACTGCAACCACGCGAGGTCCTCCGGGGGCCCCCACCACCAGCCGCGCACGAGGTGGGGCGCCACGCGGGCGCCGGCCTCCAGCGGCAGGTCCGGCAGCGATATGTCGAAGACGCGCGGGGTCTCCGCGCGCGGGGGGATTTCCTGGCCAGGCCTCACGGGTCGCATGGCGTCAGACCGCGCTCAGGGCCTGATCGAGATCGGCCACGATGTCGTCCAGGTGCTCGATGCCCACGGACAGGCGCACCAGGTCGTCGGTGACGCCCGTGCTGGCGCGCTCCGCCGGGGTGAGCTGTTCGTGCGTGGTGGACGCGGGGTGGATGATGAGCGAGCGCGTGTCACCGATGTTCGCGAGCAGGCTCCACAGCTTCACGCCGTCAATCACCTTGCGCCCGGCGGACAGCCCGCCCTTCACGCCGAAGGTGACGAGCCCGCCGAAGCCGCCCTGCAGGTACTTCTTCGCGTTGAGGAACGAGGGGTCGTCCTCCAGGCCCGGGTAGCGCACCCACTCCACCTTCTTGTGCTGCTTGAGCCACTTCGCCACCGCGAGCGCGTTCTGCGAGTGGCGCTCCAGCCGCAGCCGCAGCGTCTCCAGGCCCAGGATGAACGCGTGCGCGTTGAAGGGGCTGAGCGCGGGGCCCAGGTCGCGCAGGCCCTCCAGGCGGGCCTTGAGGATGAAGGCCGCGGGCCCGAAGGCTTCACGCAGGCGCAGGCCGTGGTAGCCGGGGTTGGGCTCGGTCAGCTCCGGGAACTTGCCGTTCTCCCAGGGGAAGTTGCCGCCGTCCACGATGACGCCGCCAATGGAGGTGCCGTGGCCGCCGATGTACTTCGTCGCGCTGTGCAGCACGATGTTCGCGCCGTGGCGCAGCGGGTTGAAGAGGGCCGGGGACAGCGCGGTGTTGTCCACGAAGAGGGGCAGGCCCGCCTCGCGCGCCACGGCGCCAATGGCGTCGAAGTCCGGCACGTCCAGGCGCGGATTGCCCAGGGACTCCAGGTAGAGCGCCTTCGTCTTCGGGCCAATGGCCTGGCGGAACGCGTCCGCGTTGCCCGCGTCCACGAACTTCGTGGTGATGCCCAGGCGCGGGAGCGTCACCTTGAAGAGGTTGTACGTGCCGCCGTAGAGGCTGGCGCCGGAGACGATTTCATCCCCCGTCTTGAGGATGTTGAGGATGCCCAGCGTCTGCGCGGCCTGTCCGGACGCGACCGCGAGCGCGCCCACGCCACCTTCGAGCGCGGCGATGCGCTTCTCGAAGACGTCCGTCGTGGGGTTCATGATGCGCGTGTAGATGTTGCCGAACTCCTTGAGGCCGAAGAGCGCGGCGGCGTGGTCCGCGTCGCGGAAGCGGTAGCTCGTCGTCTGGTAGATGGGCACCGCGCGAGCGCCCGTGGTGGGGTCGGGCGAATAGCCGGCGTGCAGCGCGAGTGTGTCGGGGTGCAGCGGGCGTTCGTTGTTGGGCGTGCTCATGGCAAGGGACTCCTGTTCGCGTCGCTCCGGAAGGAACGCGCGTGCGTGAAGGCGGACGGGTGGTGGGGACGTCAGGGCACTGCGGGCGGTGGGGAGGACTTCAGGACACGGCGGGCGCTGCGACGCTCCTCGGCAGGGGTGCGAGAGCGGAGGCCCGGAACGACGAAGCCCACCGACCCTCGCGGGTGGGTGGGCTCCGGTTGGCTCGCCAGAGGCAGGCTGTGCGTCAGCCGGCCGCGGCGGGCTTGGGCCCACCCGGAACAGGCATCGAACACATGCACATGGCGGAGATGACGAACATTCTGCGAGAAGAAGTAGACGCGATGGCGCGAGCTGTCAAGCCACCCTCCAGAACAGCACCGCATGTGTCGCGGACCCGTGACACCGATTCACTGCGTATTCCCAGAATGACGTCCTCCCGTCCTGTCCTCCTGTTGGCCTGTCTGTTCCTCGCCGCGTGCTCCAAGCCCGCGCCGCCCACGTCCGTGAACATTCGCAAGAGCTTCCGCACGCAGTTGAAGGTGGAGCCCACGCAGCGCGCTCCCGCGCCCACGCCGCCGAAGGAACTCTTCGAGCTGGTGCGCTATCCCTCGCCGCTGGGCAGCAACGCGGCCTACGTCACGCCCGTGCGCGAGGGCGCGAAGCGGCCGGCGGTGGTGTGGATCCACGGCGGCATGGACTTCGGGATCGACGGCTTCGCGTGGGCGCCTTCGCCCCGGAGCAATGATCAGAGCGCGCGAGCCTTCCGCGAAGCCGGGCTGGTGTTGATGCTGCCGTCGCTGCGCGGGTCGGACGACAACCCCGGCGCGCGGGAGTACTTCCTGGGCGAGGTGGATGACGTGGTCGCGGCCATCGACTTCGTGGCGCAGCGTCCGGACGTGGATCCCGCGCGCATCTACGTGGCGGGGCACAGCACGGGCGGCACGGTGGCGTTGATGGCGGCGGTCCTGTCACCCCGGTTGAAGGGGGCTTATGCGTTCGGTCCGACGCACGACGTGTCCGAGTACGCGCACTATGTCCCGCTGCTGGGACAGGCCCGGGGGACGGAGCTGTGGCTGCGAAATCCAGTGAGCTACGTGGAGCACCTGCGCGTGCCCACGCAGGTCATCGATGGCTCGGACCACGGCAACATGGATGCGTTCGAACCGCTGCGCGTGGCGGCGAAGGGCGCGCCGCTGTCGTTCCTCGCGGTGCCGGGAGCCACGCACTTCAGCGTGCTCGCGCCCGTGACGGAGTTGCTGGCGAAGCGGCTCATGGAGGCGAAGGCGGACGCGCCCACGGTGCGGCTCACGGACGCGGAGGTCCGCGAGGCCGTGGCCGCTGAGCAGGAGTAGTCAGCGAACGTGCGCGTTCGCGGAGTAGGGCGGCACGGGGCCCAGGAAGCCGGGCTGGGCCTTCACGCGCTCGAACCATGCGGCCACGGACGGGGTGCCTTCAAGCCGCTCCCGCAGTGAGCGGTTACCCGCCGCGCAGCGGCTGTAAGTCATTGTCATTCCCACCCGGCCGGTCCTTCACCTCCGGTCCGGGGGGGGGAATCCTCTCAGTCCCGAGTCGGGAGGGGACATGACGATTCCGTTTGGGTTCATCGACCAGGGGGACGGCGCCAACCTGCGGACGCTCCCCGCGGAGATGAAGGGTTCCACCTGCCTGACTGTGGCGCCCCTGCCTCCGGGCACGCGGGTGTGCGTCATCCGGGACCATGCCCAGGCGCCTGGCTGGTCCTATGTCTCCACCGTGGTGGGGGGATACCTGCTGCAAGGCTATCTGCAGACCTTGCGCATCACGACCCAGCTGCCGGAGCCAGCGGCTACGCTCTATCAAGTCCGTCCAGGGGACCGCCTGGAGCCCATCGCCGCGCGCCTCTACCGGCAGGCCATCCAGCCGGGGCGAGACCTGCGCTTCTACGAGAATGTCATTCATCACGTGAACGTGAAGAGTGGCCGCAAGGGGGTCCAACGCATCGACGGTGACGTGCGGCTGGTCGCGGGTGAGCGCATCTGGCTGGTGAGCATCGCCTTCGCCAACCAGCTCCAGGGACTCGTGTCGAGCGGCTCCATCACCCACGAGGCGATGGCCATGGCGCGCAAGGCTGCCCGGCACCTGGAGGACGTCATCACCTCCGTGAGGCAGGCGGACCAGTTCTTCGGAGAGGTCACCGGCCAGTACGGCAAGGCCATCCTGGACAACTGGCTGGAGATCTCCGCGATGGTGGTGGGCTTCATCGCCGCGGAGGCGCTGTCCACCTTCCTGGCGGCGACACCCACGGGCGTAGGGCAGCTGGCGGCGGCGCTCATCCAGCTGGGCCTGGCAGCGTTCGGAGCGTATGGCCTCGTCGAGGCCGGAGGGGAGGCCCTGAAGCATGCGCAGCTGTGGCTCACGCAGGCCTGGGAGGCCAACGGCTCCGCGGAGAAGCTCAAGGAGGCCAGCAAGTCGTTCCTTCGGATGCTGGTGAGTATCGCGATGGCCGCGCTGGCGCTGATGGGCGTGAAGACCAACGCGGGACGTGGGCTCAAGCTGATGACGTCCGTGAGAATCACCCCACCCCGCATCTACATGATGGCGGCGGCGGGTCCCGGCGGTGCCTACGCAGGCGTCCCCGTGTTCCAGCCGGGCTCCATCACCGCCGCTCCGTCTGTCCCGCTGCCCTTCAATCCCTGGGGTTCCGGCACGCCGTTGCTGTCAAAGGCCGTCGAGGAGGGCGGGACGTCCAAGTCGGACTCCGAGCCCACCCTGACCGAGCGCACGCTCAGCGACGCCGAGTTGGAGAAGCTGCTGGAGAAGCTCCCCAACTGGGACAAGCTCAAGGACTTCGTCGGACGCCGCATCCCGCAGGAAGGGACGCCGGAGTTCGACGCGTTCAAGCGGGAACTCCAGGCCGCCGGATACCGCCTGGAGAAGTTGAGTTCGGACTCCCAGCCCTACCGGCTGCGCCGTCCGGACGGAAAGGCCTTGGGCGACGAGTACGGGGCGCTCACGGTGACCCAGGACGGGATGGTGGTGCTCAAGGTCGGTAAGGGTGCGCTCCGCCTGAGCGTCTTCACCCGGTACCGGAAGAACTACCTGGACTGGGTGGAGAAGACCCAGGGCCCGGCGGCGCGGGCGGCGGCGGAGGTCCGGATCTCCGCGGGTCATCCCATGCACCACCTCATTCCCGACGAGATCGCCCAGACCCACCCGTTGATCCGCACGGCCCTGGAGCGGCTCAAGGGCTATACGATTGACCGCGGGTCGAACATCCTCGACATGCACCCCGGGCTCAACGTGGAAGGCCAGCTCATCCACTCGGGCAGCCATCCCATCTACAGCAGATTCGTGCGTGCTCAGCTTGAGGCCGCCTGGAAGGATCTGTCCAAAAAGGGCTCCTCCAGTTGGACGCCCAAGGTCATCGAGGAGACCCTCCTCAAGGTCGAGAACGAATTGCGCCGGGCCATCGAATCCGGAAGCCTGAAGGAGCCGGTCATCAAGGTGATCCAGGAGCAGCGCGACGGTAGGGTGCTCACGGGGAAGAAGCTGGCCTTGCTGGAGCTGTCCTCCCACGGGGAGTCACACACCACATGATGTATGCATTGGCGACGGATGCCTCCCACATCGAGGAGGGAGCGGATCTCTACGACGCGCATCTCATCGAATTCGACGGCTTCGAGTCCGTGACGTTCTTCGAACCTGGCATCGACTATCAGCGCCAGCAGGGAACGCCTGGGGTCATGGAGTACCATGGCGACCTGGAGCGGATTGCCGGGCTCGATCACCTGTTCACCGCCCCCATGGGGTGGTTGCTGCTCTCCCGGCGCATGGTGCGCGTACTCGAGTCAGTGGGCCCGTTTCGCCACCGCCTCATCCCCACGGTCATCTACACGGAACGCATCAGGCACCTCGTGTACAGCGGATACCCGCGGAGGCGGACCTGGCATTCGGTGACGGACCCCGCGCTGAAGAACGAGGACTTCGTCATCCTCCAGTTGCTGGATCAGACAGACTGCCTCGACCGGGAGCGCACCCTCGTGAAGGGCGTGCCCTTCCATCGGTGCGGAGAAGAATTCCTAGGCGAGGATGGTGCCGAGCCGCTCGTGCTCCGCCCGCCCCCCGGAGGCTTCCCGCCCGTGTTCTTCGTCCCCGAGTTGCTTTACTACTGCTACACCGAGGAAGCGCGGCAGGCGTGTGAGCAGGCGGGGCTGAAGGGCCTGTGGTGGCGCCCCCAACCGTGAGCACGGGAGCGCCCACGGTGCGGCTCACGGACGCGGAGGTCCGTGAGGCTGTCGCCGCAGCGCAGGAGTCGTCCGCGTCAGGGCACGCGCACGTTCGCGGAGTAGGGCGGCACGGGGCCCAGGAAGCCGGGCAGGGCCTTCACTCGCTCCAGCCACGCGCGGACGGCAGGGTAGGGCGTCAGGTCCACGCCCGCCTCCGGCGCCAGGTGCGTGTACGCGAAGAGGCAGAGGTCCGCGACGGTGTAGCGCTCCTCCACCAGGAACGTGTGCCTGCCCAGGTGCCGCTCCATCGCGGCCAGCGCGCGCTCACCGCCCTGCACGCGGCTCCGGAGGACGTCGGACTCCGGCGGCTGCCGGCCCGTGAGCAGCCAGAAGCGCGCGGTGCCGAGGTTCGGCTCCACGGTGTTCTGTTCGAAGAACATCCACTGGTGCACCTGCGCGCGAGCGAAGCGGTCCTCGGGCAAGAAGCGCGTGCCCTCCGCCAGGAACAACAGGATGGCGTTGGACTCCGCGAGGAATTGCCCCGGCTCCGGCTCCAGCACGGGGATGCGGCCGTCCGGGTTCTTCGCGTGGAAGTCCGCCGTGTGGCTCTCCCCCGCGAAGATGTCCACCGGCACCAGCTCGTACGCGAGCCCCAGCTGCTTCAGCAGCGTGCGGACCTTGTAGCCATTCGCGGAAGGCAGATAGTCGTAGAGGCGCATCCGGTCTCCATCAAGAGGATGCTCGCGACGCTATCGACCGCACTCACTCCGCGCACTCCGCTTCTTGCGATGGAATCACCGCGAGAAGCGGAGCAGGGGAGGATGCCTACTGCGCGGTGGCCTCGTTCCACACTTCCGTGACGCGGCCGACCTGGTCGAACGGCTGCGCGCAGTGCGCCGCGCCCGCGATGACCTTGTCATTCACCGGGAACCCGAGCCCGCCCAGGTACGCCTCCGCCGCCTGGATGTCCTGGAGGAGGTAGTCCTGGTCGCCGTAGGTGAACCAGAACTTCGTGCCGCCGCGCAGCGCCGCGTTCGACGCGTCCCAGTTCATGCTGCCCGACCACGGCTTCTCACCGCCGCAGCTCAGCGCGTAGATACCCGGGTAGCGGTCTCCGTAGCGCGGCAGGAAGCTGGCCGTCAGCTCGATGGATCCGCCCGACGAACCGCCGAAGAGGATGGGGCCGTCCTGGATGTCCCAGCCCTTGCGCAGCGCCTCGATGAGCGACACCAGCTCCGCCGCGTTCTTGCCCTCCAGGTCGCGCGCTTCGATGGGCGCCTCCGTGGAGCAGTCCGTGCGCTCCGGCACCGTCCACCACGCGCACTTGTTGGGCGCGAGCGCCGTCACGTAGAGCGTGTTGTGCCCGTACGTCCAACCGCCGTGCGTGTACAGCGAGCGCGGGTTGCTGCCGTTGTACGCGTTCGCGCCGTCGCCGTGCAGGTAGATGGCCAGCCGCATGGGCTCGGGCGCGATGCCCTGCTTCGGCTCGATGTACTTCACCTCCGTCGCGCCCACCTGCGCCACGCAGTACGTCAGCGTGCCCGCGTCCGTGCTCACCGTGCCCGTCTTGCTGCACGCGAGCTTCCCGGAGCCGTGCGAACTGCCCGTGCCCGCATCCACGTCCGTCCCGGCGTCCGTGCCCGCATCCACGTCGGTGCCCGCGTCCGTGCCCGTGCCGGCATCCGTGCCCGCGTCGGCGGTGGGGTTCGTGCCGGAGTCGGGAATGACTTCATCGGGGTCGTCGGAACACGCGGACAGACCCAGGGCGAGAACGGCGGCGAGGACGAAGCGGGACATGGTGACTCGAGGGAGGGGGAGGCGACGCCTCTGTTCACAGCCAGCATACCGGGTATAGATTTCCAGTCGGGAAAGGAAATTCTTTCATGACTGGACGCGTGAACCTGCTGGCGCCGGAAGTCCGGGCGAATCCCTACCCCGTCTACGCGGAGCTGCGCCGCACCGCGCCGGTGTGTCAGGTGGAACCCGCTGGGCTGTGGGCCATCACCCGCTTCGAGGACGTGGCCGCGGCCTTCAAGAACCCGCAGGTGTTCTCCTCCGCTGGGGTGCGCACGACCACCGCGCCGCCGTGGCTGGGTCACAACCCCTTCTCCGAGTCGATGATCGTCATGGACCCGCCGCATCACATGCGGCTGCGCACACTGGTGAGCCGCGCGTGGACGCCCGCGGCGGTGAACCGGCTGGAGCCGCGCATCCGGAGCTTCGCGCGGATACTCGCGGAACGGCTGACCCCCGAGCGCGAGGTGGACCTCGTGGACGCCTTCGCCATGCCGCTGCCCGCGAGCGTGATTGGCGAACTCTTCGCCTTGGACCCCACCATGACGGCCCGCTACAAGCGCTGGTCGGTGGACCTGTCCAGCGTGTCCGGCACGACGGAGAAGGACACCCACCGGCACGAATCCATCAAGGCCACCGTGCGCGAGATGGAGGACTACCTGTCCGACGTCGTCGCCGAGCGCCGCCGCCATCCGCAGGACGACATGGTGTCGGACCTGGTGAAGACGCGCGTGGAGGGCGAAGCGCTCAGCGACGCGGAGCTGATGAGCTTCCTGTTCCTGTTGGTGGTGGCGGGGCTGGAGACCACCGTGCAACTCGTCAGCCACTGCGTGCGCATGCTGATGGAGCAGCCGCACCTGGTGGCCCGGCTGCGCGAGAACCCGGCGCAGGTGGGGCGCTTCGTGGAGGAGGTGCTGCGCTACGAGCCCTCCGTGCACGGCCTGGTGCGCGTCACCACGAAGGAGACACAAGTCGCGGGCGTGGTGATTCCGGAGGGCGCGCGCGTGGCGCTGATGATCGGCTCCGCGTGCCGCGACGGCGAGCGCTTCAAGGACCCGGACACCTTCGACATGGACCGCGAGGGCGTGAACAACATGCCCTTCGGCCACGGCATCCACTTCTGCCTGGGCGCGCCGCTGGCACGGCTGGAGGCGCGCGTGGGGCTGGAGGTGCTGCTGTCCCGCTTCACGCGCTTCACGCCCACGGGCCCGGTGAAGTGGAACACCTCCCTCACCGTGCGCGGCCCGCTGAGCCTGCCCCTCATCCCGCACGCCTGAAGCGCGCGTCAGGCCTCGATGTCGAACGCGAGCGACACGCGCTCGCCCGGGTCCACGTGCAACAAACCCTCGCCGGTGGCCAGCGCCCCGGCGGCGGCCGTCCACGGCTCCACGCAGACGAAGTCCTTGCCCTGCAGCGTCCACACGACGAGCAGGCGGAACTCCTGGCTCCACGACAGCTTCACGGGGGACAGGCCCGGCCCGCGCTCCAGCACCGTGCCCGGCGCGGAGTGGTCGCGCAGGTGCATGTCCACCTCCTGCGCGGTGAGGTCCAGGCCGGTGAAGGGCACCTCGTGCTTCGCGCGGTTGTCCCACGCGTGCGTGGCGTCCGTCTCCACGCGCGCCTGCGCCTTGTTCCCTTGAGGCACGCGGAAGTACGGGTGGTAGCCCAGGTGCAGCGGCAGGGGCCGCGTGTCCCGGTTCTCCACGTCGAAGTCCACCGTGAGCCTCCGGCCCGCCAGCGAGAACGCCAGCTGCGCGTCGAAGGCCCACGGGTACTGGCGCAGCGTCTCCTCCGACGACGTCAGCCCCAGCACCAGCAGCGAGTCCTCCGCCTGGCGCACCGTCCACGGCAGCTTCCGGGCGAAGCCGTGCTGCGGCAGCGAGTACGCCTTGCGGTCCGCCGGATACGTGTCCCCGGGCAGGGGACCGGCGTTGGGAAAGAGCACGGGGATGCCCCCGCGCACGCTCTTCGTGAGGTCGGCGACGGTGCTCTCGTCCAGATAGAGCACGTCCTCGCCGTCCACCACCATGCGCGTGACGAGCGCGCCGCGCGTGGGGATGATCTCCACGCGGCAGCCGCCGTCCTCCAGCGCATACGTCTCCAGCCCCGCGATGCCCGGGAACGGTCCGCTCATGGAACTAGATGGCCCCTTCCTTCGGGTCGCTGTCCATGAAGGGGTAGGGGACCTTCACCGGCGGCGCGAAGTTCTCCTTGATGGTGCGCGGGCTGCTCCAGCGGAACAGGTTGATCATCGACCCGGACTTGTCGTTGGTGCCGGACGCCCGGCTGCCGCCGAACGGCTGCTGGCCCACCACCGCGCCCGTGGGCTTGTCGTTGATGTAGAAGTTGCCCGCCGCGTTGCGCAGGGCGCTCATCATGTGCTCGATGGCCTTGCGGTCGCGCGCGAAGATGGCGCCCGTCAGCGCGTAGCTCGCGGACTGGTCGCACTCCTTCAGCGTCTCCTCCAGCTTCGCGTCCGGGTAGACGTACAGGCCGACCAGCGGCGCGAAGATCTCCTCCGTCATGATGCGGTGGCGCGGGCTGTCGCACTGCACCAGCGTGGGCTGCACGAACCAGCCCTCGCTCTTGTCCGTGCCGCCGCCCGCGACGATGGTCGCGTCACCGCCGGACTTCGCCAGCTCGATGTACGAGGACACCTTCTTGAACGAGCGCTCGTCGATGACGGCGCCCATGAAGTTCCGGAAGTCCGCCACGTCGCCCATCTTGATTTCGCTGATGAGCGCCTGGAGGCGGGGCTTCAGCTTGGGCCACAGGGACTCCGGCACGTAGACGCGGCTGGCCGCGCTGCACTTCTGGCCCTGGTACTCGTAGCCGCCGCGCACGATGGCGACCGCGAGCGCCTCCAGGTCGTCCGCCGCGGACGGGTGCGCGAAGATGAAGTCCTTGCCGCCCGTCTCACCCACCAGCCGCGGGTACTGCTTGTAGCGGCCGATGTTCTCTCCCACCGTCTTCCACAGGTTGTTGAACGTGGGCGTGGAGCCGGTGAAGTGGATGCCGCCCAGGTGGGGGCTCGCCAGCACCGGGTTGCCCACCGTGGGGCCGTCGCCGGGCAGCATGTTGATGACGCCGTCGGGCAGGCCCGCCTCGCGCATCAGCTCCAGGCTGTACCAGGCGCTCAGCGCCTGCGTGGAGGATGGCTTCCACAGCACCACGTTGCCCATCAGCGCGGGCGACAGACAGAGGTTCAGCGCGATGGAGGTGAAGTTGAACGGCGCGATGGCGAAGACGAACCCGTCCAGCGGCCGGTAGTCCGTCATGTTCCACATCTGCGGCGAGTTCTCCGGCTGGATGGCCAGGATCTGCTGCGCGAAGTGGACGTTGTAGCGAAGGAAGTCGATGAGCTCGCACGACGCGTCGATCTCCGCCTGGTGCGCCGTCTTCGACTGGCCGGCCATGGAGGACGCGTTGAGCAGCGGGCGGTAGCGCGTGGCGAGCAGCTCCGCGGCGCGCAGGAAGATGGCCGCGCGAGCGTGGAAGGGCATCCGCGCCCAGTCCTCCTTCACGCTCATGGCGTTCTGGATGGCCTGCTCCACGTGGCCCGCGTCGGCCTCGTGCAGGGTGGCCAGCACGTGCTGGTGCCGGTGCGGCATGCGCACGGTGTCCGTCTTGCCGGACTTCACGTGCTTGCCACCGATGACGACGGGGATCTCGATGCGCTCCCCGCTCATGCTCTTGAGGGTGGACTGGAGCTCCGCGCGCTCCGGAGTGCCGGGAGCGTAGGAGAGGACGGGCTCGTTCTTGGGAGCCGGGACGCGGGGAGTGGCGTTGAGCACGCGGGAACCTCGGGACGAGAGGATGGAAAGTTCGGGCAAGGTATAGCCCTCCCCGTGTCCCAGGTCAGTGACAGAAGCGTGCGGCGTCCTCGCCGAGACACCAGGCCCCGGCGGGCGTCCGGCTCAGCCCTCGCCCGCGGCCTTGGCGGTGGCGCCCCTCGCGCGCTGCAGCACGGCATGCAGCTGCGCGATGAGGTACGGCGGCTTCACCGGCTTGACCAGGTACGCGTCAGGCTGGGGCTGCCCGGGCTCCAGCTCCGTACGGGGCGGGTAGCCGCTGACGAACATCACCGGCAGGTGCGCCAGGGCGGGCTCCGCGCGCACGCGGCGGCACAGCTCGTAGCCGTCGATGCCCTCCATGTTCACGTCCGACAGGAGCACGTCTGGCGGCTGCGCCAGCGCGTGCGCGAGCCCCGTCTCTCCATCCGCGGCCACCGTGCAGTCGAACTCACCCGACAAGAGCAGCCTCAGCGTCTCTCGCATGGTCCAGGAGTTCTCCACGATGAGGACCTTGGGCTTCACGGTGCATCGACTCCTGGGGAGGCAACGACGAACGGCAAGGGGGAACGGCGCGCACAGCATCCCCCCGCCGTGCGCACCGGGCAAGAGGCCCCCCTTCACCCGTGAGAATTCCCGAAAGCCTCCACCTCACGGGTTTGCCGCCAACGCCGCTAACCCTCGGGCGGCGGATTCACGAGCCCCCGCCGGGAAACCTCGGAGTCCGGCTCCTCGTCGCCCCGCGCCTCACGCTCGGGCACCTCTTGGTCCTGCCATTCCGCGCCGCGCTCCACCTCCGCTTCCCAGCGCGTCTCCTCCAGCGGGCCCGGGTTCTCGTCCTCGCGGGTCGCGGCCTGGGAGCGTTCGCGGGCCAGCTCGGCGGCGCCGCGGTCCAGCGCGTCCTCCATCTGCCCCCGGTTGCGCGGTTGGAAGTTCTTGGAGCCCTTGTCCGAAGCCATGGTGCCACCTCCGATGGGAAGGTGGGCCGCACCGGATCGACGGGGCAATGACGGCGCGTGCGCACGCCGCCTGCCTGGCCGTCCAGGTGCGGGAAGGGCGATGTGCGCCGTCCCGCCGCGTCAGCGCGGTGCGGAAGTCGGCCGTCGGGCCAGCGGCTGCGTGTCCTCTCGCGACAGGCGTTGGACCTCTGGCGCCACGTCCCCGGTGGGCGCGGCGATGCTGCACCGCGCGCCGCCATGCACCAGGCCCACCACGCGCAGTTGTTCGTCCACCAGCGGCGCGCCGGAGTCCCCCGGCACGCCGTGCATCGTGGTGAAGAGCGCGTTGGGCACGTCCGGCAGCGAAGGGCAGCGGCCCCAGCGCTCCACCATCACCCGCTGCGGTTCACCGGGCCGGTCGTGGCGTCCGGTGAAGACGAGCATCGCGCCAGGGATGGGCAGCCCTTCCGCCACCTCCAGCGGCGCCACCGGCGCCTTCGCCTCCAGCTCCAGCACCGCCATGTCCCGGCCGCGATCCACGAACACGTAGCGGCCATTCAGCTGCCGGCCGTCCTCGAAGTTCGTCCGCTCCTCGCCCGCGTCCGGTGCGACGCAGTGGGCTGCGGTGAGGACATGGCGGCCCTGGCCCACCACCACGCCCGCGCAGTGTCCGTCGCCCAGCGTCACCGTCGCGGCTTCAGCCTTCTCCAACCCTTGCGTTTCGCCCGGGCCGGACTGGCCGCAGGCCATCCAGGCGCTCACGGCCGCGAGTGCCACCGTGGCGCCGCCCCACTTCCATGCACGCATGCCGCTTCCCCCTCCTCCCCCGGGCGACGGGCCCAGGGGTTCGAAGGAACGGTGTGCACGCGTGCGGGCGTGTCGTGGGAGCGGGTGGGGAAGTGGCTCCCCAGCAGGCGTCCGGGCTTGATTCCGTGTCTTCTTCCAGCGAGGCGGTGAAACAGAGAATGGCAGCAGAGCGTGCACCTGCTCGGATGTCCCGGAGGCGGTGTCACTGAAACGTGCTATTCCTCGCTACGTCTGGATTCTGGAATCCAGATCCAGGCCTCGAAACGGCCAGCCCTTTGGCTCGTGAGCGACGACGAGAAGACAACGGTATTGGATGAACGCACCCGCCCTCCGAGCACCTGGGGGGATCGGGCGCGTACGCCCATCACGTTGCCGGGCTCGGGCATCGGAGAGCGGCGCTCGCTGATTCCGGGCGTCGTCGTCACCGGGCGCTACCGCGTGGAGTCGCTGCTGGGCGAAGGCGGCATGGGCCGCATCTGGCTGGCGGACGACCTGCAGGAGCGCCGGCGCGTGGCGCTCAAGGAGATGCACGTCCCCGCGGAGCTGTCCGCGGCGAAGGTGGAGGAGCTGGTGCTGCTGTTCCGGCACGAGTTCTTCGCCATGAAGAAGCTCCAGCACCCGTCCACGCTCAAGGTCTTCGACTGGGGCATGACGGAGGCCGGCAACCGCTTCATCACCATGGAGGTGGTGGGCGGCAAGGACCTGAGCACGCTGGTGCGGGACGCGCCGCTGGACACGCGCACGCTGTATCGCGTGTTGATCCAGATGGCGCAGGTGCTGGCGTTCATCCACTCGCGCCTGTACGTGCACTGCGACATCAAGGCCAGCAACGTGCGCATCACCGAGTCCGGCGCGGTGAAGCTGATGGACTTCGGCGTGATGCACCAGCTGGGCACGCCCAGCCCCGGCAAGCTGAAGGGCACGCTGGAGTACCTGGCGCCGGAGTGGCAGCGCGGCGCGAGCATCGACGGGCGCGCGGACCTGTACTCGCTGGGCGTGATGGCCTGGTACCTGGCCACCCGCAAGCTGCCCTTCAAGCGCAACAGCCCCGCGGTGCTGCTGGCGGATCACCTGACGCGTCCGCCGCCGCGCCCCTCCACGCTCTGCCCGGTGGATCCGCAGCTGGAGGAGATCATCCTCCTCCTGATGGCGAAGGACCCGCGCGAGCGCTTCCAGGACGCGGGCGAGCTGCTGGAGGCGCTCTGCCACGCCAGCGGCGAGCCCGTCCCCGAGGAGCCGCTGTCCGCGCGCGCCAGCTACCTGCACGTGCCGGAGGTGGTGGGGCGCGAGGCGGAGCTGGAAGGGCTGATGAACGGCCTGGCGGAGGCGGACTGGGGCCAGTCGCGCGCGATGCTGGTGGGCGGCCCCGCGGGCGTGGGCAAGACGCGGCTGCTCCAGGAGTTCGAGCTCCAGGCGAAGCTGGCGGAGCTGCCCTTCGGCCGGGGCCAGTGCCGCGCGGAAGGGCTGTCCCCGCTGGCGCCGGTGGCGCAGGCCCTGCGCTGCCTGGTGCCGCAAACGCCCTCGGACTTGATGGAGCGGGTGAAGGCTCCGCTCGCGCGCCTCTTGTCGCCGGAGGTGCTGGAGGGCGACCAGGACGAACAGCTGCCGCGCGACGGCTCCGCGGAGAAGGCCGCCTTCTTCGAGGCGCTGACGGAGTGGACCCACACGCTCGGCGGGCGGCAGTCCTTCGTGCTCTGCTTCGAGGACCTGCAGTGGGCGGACAGCGCGTCGCTGGAGGCGCTCAACGTCCTGATCCGCGCGCTGCACGGCACGCGCGGCGTGGTGGTGGGCACGTTCCGCTCGCAGGAGCTGTCGCGCCTGAGCCTCGCGTTCCAGACGGTGGACGAGAAGCTCACGTCCCGCATGGACCTGGAGCCCCTGTCCGCCGAGCACGTGGCGAAGTTGGTGGGGCTGGTGCTGCCGGGGCTGGACGTGCCGGAGGGCTTCGTGCAGCGGCTGCACGAGACCACCGGCGGCAACGCCTTCTTCGCCACGGAATGCCTGCGCATGCTGGTGGAGGCGGGCGCGCTCAAGCGCGTGGGCGGGCGCTGGGAAGCGGAAGAAGGGCTGGGCACGCGGAGGCTTCCCGCGAGCATCCAGGAGGCGGTGCTGGTGCGCCTGGCCAACGCGCCGCCGGAGCAGGTGTCGCTGTTGCGCAAGCTGGCGCCCGCGGGCCGGATGCTGGACCTGCCGCTGTTGCGCGCGCTGTCCGGCCTGCCGGAGGCGGAGCTGTTCGCCGTGCTGGACGGCATCGTGGAGCGGCAGTTCCTCCAGGACGTGGAGGGCCGGTACGTCTTCACGCACGACACCGTGCACCAGGCCGTCTACGACAGCACGCCGGAGGCGGAGCGCCGGACGTACCACGGCCAGGTGGCGCGGGTGCTCCAGGCGCTGCCCTCGGGGCGCTCGGGCGTGGTGCGCGCGGTGGGCTGGCACTTCGCTCGCTCGGACGCGCCCGCGGAGGCCATCCAGCCGCTGCTGGAGGCGGGCCAGGCAGCCATCGAGGCGGAGGCGCTGCTGGAGGCCACGCTGCTGCTGAAGGAAGCGGCGGGGCTCCTGGAGTCCGCGCCGGATTACCCGGGCCGCTCGGAGCAGTTGCTGCGCACGTGGGTGTCGCTGGTGGAGGTGGGCTACTCCAGCGACCCGCCGACGTCGGTGGCGTACGCGGAGCGGCTCTTCGCGCACTGGGCGGCCACGGTGGACGTGGAGGCCGGACGGCGCGAGGCGCTCTCCCGGCTGGAGTCCGCGCGCGTGGCCACGCCCGCGGAGCGCGAGGAGCTGCTCATCCCGCTCTTCCGCGAGGTGTCGGCGGACGGGCGGATGACGCCGGTGGACGTCTTCTGGAAGCGCTCCGAGCTTCAAATCCTCCAGGGCATGGCGCTGGCCATCCTGGGGCGCACGGATGAGTTGGAGGCGCTCATCGCGGGCGTGGCCGCCGAGCACCCGGAGGACTCGCCGTACCGGGCGGGGCTGTCCGTGGCGCGCTCGACGCTGTGCGCGTACACCGGCCACTGGGCGGGCGGGGTGGCCGAGCAGCGCAAGCAGGTGCAGCGGCTGCACGCGTTCCGCGACGCGGTGGGGCGTCCGCCCCGGCGGCTGGCGTGGGCGCTGGGCATGGGCGGCTACCTGCTCAACGTGAACCTGGCCCTGCGCGGCGAGCCGCTGGACGAAGCGCTGCTGAAGGACGGGCTGCACCTGGCGGAAGCGCAGGGCTTCACCGACGTGCGCGCCTACCACCTCTTCGCGCAGGTGGCGCGCGCGGCCTTCACCGGCGACGGCGCCGCGTTCGCGTCCGCGCTCGCGCAGAAGACGGAGCTCGTCCGGCGGCTGGGCAGTCCGCGGTTGATGGAGCGCAACCTGGCCCTCTTCACGCCGCCGTACTACCTGGAGCGAGGCGAGCACGAGCTCGTCGCCGCGGTGGTGTCGCGCGGCGAGGCGCTCTCACTCGTGCTGCCCGAGGACCGCTGGCTGCGCGCGCACGTGCAGGTGTACCAGGCGTGCCGCGACGTGCTCTTCGAGGACGCGGCCGCCGCGCGCGAGTCGCTGCCCCGCGCCCTGGAAGCCGCTCAGAAGGGCGGCCTGCGCATGGAGACGCTGGTGCGCGTGTACCAGTCGCGCTTCGAGAGGGAGCAGGGCCGGCTGCCCGCCGCGCTCGCCGCCGCCGAGGCCGCGTTGGAGCGCGCGCTGGACCCGCGCTTCGCCAACCCCTGGGATGAAATCCTGGCCCGCCGCGCCCTGGCGCCGCTGGTGTCCCAGGAGGAGGGGGATGCGCACCTGCGCCACGCGCGCCTGCTGGCGGAGTCCACCGGTAACGTGCTCCAGATGGGCCTTGTGTACATGCAGCACGCGGAGCGGCACGGCACGCCGGAAGAGGCGATGCGGGAGCTGGAGATCGCCGAGCGGGCCTTCACCACCGCCCGGGCCACGCACCTGCAACAGCTTGCCCAGTCGCTGCGCGGCCCGCTGTCGCGCCAGCACGAGGACGTGAAGCAGAGCGCCTGACGGCCGGGTCGTGCTTAGGATGGGCGCATGGCCTCCTCCCCCCTGCGCTTCTGCCTGGACTACCTGTCCCCGTACGCCTACCTCGCCTGGCTGCGCATGCCCGCCATCGCGGAGCGTCACGGCCGGGTGCTGGATCCCGTGCCGGTGCTGCTCGCGGGGCTGCTCAACGCCGTGGGCTCCGTGGGGCCGGCGGAGATCCCCGCCAAGCGCGTCTACGTCTTCAAGCAGACGTTCCGCATCGCGCATGAGCAGGGCGCGCCCTTCACCCTGCCGCCCTCGCACCCGTTCAACCCGCTGTTGTCCCTGCGCGTGACGGCGGCGGTGGACGACGTGGCGGAGCGCACGCGGCTCACCACCGCGCTCTACTCGGCCGCGTGGGGGCAGGGCCGGGGCATCGAGACGCCGGAGCAGGTGGGCGCGGTGCTGACGGACGCGGGCTTCGACGCGCGGGCGCTGCTCGAGCGGGCCCAGCTGCCGGAGGTGAAGGACCGCCTGCGCAAGAACACAGAGGCGGCGCTCGCCCAGGGCGCCTTCGGCGTGCCGTCCGTGCTGGTGGACGACGAGATGTTCTGGGGCGTGGACTCGCTGGGCCACCTGGAGCGCTTCCTGGAGGGCCGCGACCCGCTCACCCCCGCGGAGCTGGCGAAGTGGCAGCACCTGCCCGCCACCGCGGACCGGCGCCAGGGCGGAAAGCCGCGCCCGTGAACGTGCTCGGGCAGCTGGGAGTGGCCGTCGCCGGCCTGGTGCTGGCCGGCGTGCTCCTGTTCCTCAACTTCTGGCGCGCGCTGCTCTACCTCTTCCCCCACTCCGTCCGGGTGGAGCCGGAGGCCCCGGCGGACCAGATGGACCTGCCGGATTCCTTGAGCCCCCTGGCGGGCCAGCTCCAGGCGCTGGGCTTCACGCCGGTGGGCAGCCACGAGGAGAAGCCGCTCCTCCAGAAGGCCACCCGCTCCTACGACTGGGCGCACCCGGGCGAGCGCGTCTTCGCCACCCTCCACGAGGGGGGAGACCTGCTGCCCCGGCTCTACCTGCTCACCCCCCTGGCCTCCGGGGGCTTCGTGGTGACGGCCAGCTACCGCCGCCCCGCGCTGGACGTGCCCGGCTACCGCTCCGGGTCGCTGGAGGACGCCGCACCGGAGCGCCTGTTGCGCGCGCATGTGCGACGGCTGGAGGGCCTGGAAGCGGCGGGTCCGGAGGGCTTCACCTGGGAGGGGCGGGTCCAGGCGGCCAGGGCCTGGTACCAGGGCCTGGGGCGCAAGGAAATCCGCCGCCAGAACCTCCAGGGCCTGTTGTGGACGGCCATCGCGCTTGCCATCGTCGCCAGCGCCTTCCTGGGACGGCGCGCGGGCTGACGGCCCCCTGGACGCTATTCCGCGTCACGTCGTGCGTGCACCGCGCGCCCCGGAAGAGTAGGGAGACGAGCACCATGAAGAGCGTGTCCAAGAACGAGGAAATCTACTTCCTGTCCGGCAAGCGCACCCCGTTCGGTACCTACGGCGGCAGCCTCAAGGACCTGAGCGCCACCGACCTGGCCGTGGAGTCCGCGAAGGCGGCCCTGGCCCAGGCGGGCGTCTCCCCGGAGCTCATCGAGCATGTCGTCTACGGCAACGTCGTCCAGACGAGCTCGGACGCCATCTACCTGCCGCGCCACGTGGGCCTGCGCACGGGCGTGCCGGTGCCGGTGCCCGCGCTGGGCGTCAACCGGCTGTGCGGCTCCGGCTTCCAGGCCTTCGTCACGGCCGCGGAGATGATGCTGACGGGCGGCGCGGAGGCCGTCCTCGCGGGCGGCACGGAGTCCATGAGCCAGGCGCCCCACGTCATCCGCGGCGCGCGCTGGGGCATCCCCCTGGGCAAGGGCGGCCTGGAGGACATGCTCTGGACGGCCCTCACGGACAGCTACACCGGCCAGGCCATGGCGCTCACCGCCGAGCAGCTGGCGGTGGACTACGGCCTCACGCAGGACGACGTGGACCAGTACGCGGTGCTCACCCAGAAGCGCTTCGCCGCGGCGCAGGAGGCGGGCCGGCTGGCGGATGAAATCGCGCCGGTGACGCTCAAGGGCAAGAAGGGCGACACGGTGGTTTCCAAGGACGAGCACAACCGCCCGGAGACCACGGTGGAGGGGCTGCGCAAGCTGCCCAAGGTGTTCAAGAAGGACGGCGTGGTGCACGCGGGCGCGGCCAGCGGCATCTGCGACGGCGCGGGCTCCATGGTCATGGCCACCCGGAGCTTCGTGGAGAAGCACGGCCTCAAGCCCGTGGCGCGGCTCGTCAACTGGGGCGTGTCCGGCTGCGACCCGAAAATCATGGGCATTGGCCCCGCGCCGGCCATCCGCAACCTGCTCCAGCGCGCGGACGCGAAGCTGTCGGACGTGGACCTCTTCGAGGTCAACGAGGCCTTCGCGCCCCAGTACCTGGCGGTGGAGAAGGAGCTGGGCCTGCCACGCGACGCCACCAACGTCAACGGCGGCGCCATCGCCGTGGGCCACCCGCTGGGCGCCTCCGGGGCCCGCATCACCATGACGCTGGCGTACGAGCTGAAGCGCCGGGGCGCCCGCTATGGTATCGGGTCCGCCTGCATCGGTGGCGGCCAGGGCATCGCGGTGCTGGTCGAGGCGCTCTAGGAGCGCACGTGGCGACGGGGTACGGGGCAGACGACATCCGGACGGGACGTGGTGAGATGAGCAACGAGGTGGACGCGAAGACGGCCCGCGAGCGGGCCAAGGCCATCGCCGAGCAGCGCCGTGCCGAGCGCCGCAACCGCAAGCGCCGTTGCGTGGTGTGCGGTGTGGAGGAGAGCGACAAGACGCCCCTGACGGCCCACCCGGAGGGCATCGGTCCCGCCTGCAAGGATGAAGTCACCTGTCAGGCCCGGCGCGCCGCCGCCGGTCGCTGAAAGCCGGGGCCATGCGCCCACGCCCCCCGCCGCACTGTCGGCGGGTGGACGGAGGGCGGGCCCCCCTCCCCGATGGACTCCCCGAGGGGGGAGGCGGCTCCCAGGCCGGATTGTCGGGCCCGTTTCTTGATGGCGCCCCCGACTCGGGGTAAACATTTGTAATCTCTGGTGACACGAGGGTGGAATGGCCGTTATCAGCTTCACGGGAGTCAAGGTGTTCTCCACCACGCTCGCGCGCGATCGCGAGAACATGGGTGAGAACATCACCAAGTGGCTGAAGGAGAACTCCGCCGTGGAGATCGTGGACAAGATCGTCACGCAGTCCTCGGACAAGGAGTTTCACTGTCTGACCATCACGCTCTTCTACCGCCACAAGGTCTAGCGGCCCGGCAGGTACAGCGAAGGCGTGGGATGCGAGGGCGCTTCTCCCTGGTGACACCAGGGTGGGGCGCCCTTCATCGTTTCTGGATTTGGGGTTGCGGACCGGGCGGGGTTCCACCACCTTTGGGCCTCTATGCGACCCATGCGGGGCTTCAATCGAGGCGGCGGCGGTTTCGGCGACATGTTCCCGAGCCTGGATTCGATGGCCGCCAAGCTTGCCATCGCGTTCGTGGGCATCTCCGCCCTGTTCCTGGCGACCTCACGCGGGCAGGGCGGGCTGCTGCTGCTCAACCCGGCGGACGTGATTCTGCGCTTCCGCGTCTGGGAGCTGGTCACCTACGCCTTCGTGGCCACGGGCCCGCTGGGCATCCTCTTCGGCGGCCTCATCATCTGGTCCATCGGTGGCTTCCTGGAGTCCACCTGGGGCGGCAAGCGGCTCTTGCTGGTCGCGGTGGGCATCCCGTTCGTCGCGGGCCTCATCACCACGGCGCTGGCCCTGGTGATGCCCATGAGCATCTACGCGGGCGGCTCCGTGATGACGGCGGTGATGTGGGTGGCGTACGGGCTCGTCATCGGCAAGGGGCAGGCGAACTTCTGGGGCATCCCGCTGACGGGCAACTGGTTCGCGGCCATTGGCGCGGGCTTCACGGTGCTGAACATGCTGACCGCGGGCTCCTGGCGCGCGGTGGCGCCGGAGATCTTCGGCCTGGTGCTGGTGTTCGTGTACGTGCGCGGCGCGAGCCCCAAGCGGCTGATGCTCCAGTTGCAGCACTGGCGCCTGCAGCGGCAGCTGCGCGACCGCTCCAAGCACCTGCGCGTGGTGGACCGCGACCGCCCGTCGGACCGCGACCAGTTCCTCAACTGAAGGCCTGAAGGCCGCGCGCCTTCAGTGCGCGGCCTCCGGGTGGCCGTACTGCTTGAGCTTCCGGTAGAGCGTGGCCACGCCGATGTCCAACTGCTCCGCGGTGCGTGAGCGGTTGCCGCCGTTCTGCGCCAGCACCGCGAGGATGTATTCCTTCTCCATGTCCTCCAGCCGGCGCGGGTTGCCGGTGGGGACCAGGCTGGGCGGCGCGGCGCGCACCTCTTCCGGCAAGTCGTCGCGCTCCATTCGCGGGCCTTCGCTCAGCGCCACCGCGCGCTCGACGGCGTTGCCCAGCTCGCGCACGTTGCCCGGCCAGGTGTAGCGCAGCAGTTGATCCGCCGCGTCCGGGGCCAGGCCATTCACGCGGCGGCCCAGCCTCTCGCCGGTCTCCGCCAGCAGCAGCCGCGCCAGGGGGAGGATGTCCTCACGGCGTTCGCGCAGGGGCGGGATGCGCAGCTCGATGACGCGCAGGCGGTAGAAGAGGTCCTGGCGGAAGCGGCCCAGGCGGACCTCCTCGGCCAGCTCGCGGTTGGTGGCGGCCACCACGCGCACGTCCACCTTGCGGCTGGTGTTCTCCCCCACGCGGCGCACCTCGCGCTCCTGGAGGGCGCGCAGGAGCTTGGCCTGCATGGCGGGAGGCACCTCGCCCACTTCATCCAGGAAGAGGGTGCCGCCGTGCGCCGCCTCGAAGAGGCCGGGCCGGTCGTGCGTGGCGCCGGTGAAGGCGCCCTTCGCGTGGCCGAACAGCTCGCTCTCCAGGAGGCTCTCCGTCACCGCGGCGCAGTTCACGGCGATGAAGGCCTTGTGCGCGCGGCCGGACTCGTCGTGGATGAGCCGGGCGATTCTCTCCTTGCCCACGCCGCTCTCGCCGGTGACGAGCACCGTGGTGTCCACCTTGGCGGACCTGCGCGCCAGGTTGAGCACGCGCTGCATGGACTCCGAGCGCGCCACCATGCCCGTCGGGTCCTCCGTCACGCCGGACACGCGCGCCAGCGACTGACGCTTCGCGCGCAGCTTGCGCTCCGCCTGCCGCAGCGCCTCCGTCACCTGCCCGAGCACGCCCTCCATGCACTGCGTTTCATAGAAGCGCAGGAACTCCGTGCACTCGGCGCTCCACTCCGCCTCCGGGCGGCCCACGATGTGGCAGAACGCGTCGCCCTTGCCCACGCACTTGAGTTCCGCGCAGTAGATGGGCTTGTTGTTGCAGTAGCTCAGGTAGCCGGACGCGAAGCCGGTGAGGCTCCAGCACACGGGCTCCTCGGCCTGGCCCAGGTGGAGCAGGTGCTGCTCGGCCTCATAGGAGTCGCTCCACTGCGCTTCCGCGAAGGGCTCCGGTCCGTCCTTGTCCGTGCGCTCGATGCGCTCCACGCGCACCTGGCCCATCAGCGTGTGCAGCCGGCCACCCGAGCGGCGCCACTCCGCTTCATCCGTCCACGGCACCGCGGTCTTCATCGCCTCCGCGGTGCGCCAGCCGTGCGCGTAGCCCAGCCGCGTGAAGATGCCGCGCGCGGCCGTCATCCCCAGCATCCCGATGAGCTCCTTGCGCAGGAGGCCCAGCGCCACCGGATCCATCAACAGAGCCCGCTGCCCGGCGAAGCGGATGACTCCGCCCTTCGGCTCGAGCGCCAGGAGCTCCTTCAAGTCCAAACCTTCCAGACCCGCCACGACGTCTCTCCCAGGTGTTTCAGTCTGAGGTGCATCTCTATCAATCTGAGAGTCGTTTCACAGCGCTGGAATGGGATGTCGAGCAATTATCAGTGGTTGCCGTGTCGGCTGCGTTGGTCCTGGGGTTGCAGTACAAGCCGCCACGATGCCTACCGGGGTGGACAGACGCGAGGTGCTGCAGGGCGTGGCGGCCGCCGGGGTGGCGGGAGTGATGGGGCCTGGGCCCTCGGTCGTCCGGCAGGTGGCGCCGGCGCTGTTCGTCTCGCACGGCTCGCCCATGACGGCGCTGGACGCGGACGAGTATCCCCAGGCGCTCAAGCGCTTCGGTGACGGCGTGGGCGCGGTGAAGGCGCTGGTGGTGGTGTCCGCGCACTGGGAGACGGACGCGCGCGTGCACGTCACGGCGATGGCCGCTCCGCCGCTCGTCTACGACTTCTACGGCTTCCCGGAAGAGATGTACCGGCTGCGCTACGCACCGCCCGGCGCTCCTTCGCTGGCCGAGGACGTGGTGGCGCGATTGTCCTCCGCGGGTGTGCCCGCGGTGGCGGATGGCGAGCGCGGCTTGGATCACGGCGTCTGGGTGCCCTTGCGGCATGCGTTCCCGGAGGCGCGCGTGCCCGTGTTGCAGGTGGCGCTGCCGGCGGACGCGACGCCCGCGCAGGTGGCGCGCATGGGCGAGGCGCTGCGTCCTTTGCGTTCGGAGGGCGTGCTGCTCATGGGGAGCGGCGGGGTGGTGCACAACCTTCGCCGGGTGAATTTCAGAAACAAGCTGGCGTCCGCTGAACCATGGGCCGCCGAGTTCGACGCGTGGGTCGCCGGAAAACTTGCCGCACGTGACTTCCTTGGGCTTCAGTCATGGATGGATGCACCGAATGCGCGGGTTGCGCATCCATCTGCCGAGCATTGGTTGCCCATTTATTTCGTCCTCGGAGCTGCCCTCCCCGAGGACCGCATCACCCCGGTGTTCGAGGGCTTCCATCACGGAACCTTGTCCATGCGCAGCTTCGCGCTGCGCGCCTGAACCTCGCAGTCCGCAACCTCAAGGAGTCCACACCATGAAGATGTCGCTCAAGTCCGTCATCACGCTGGTCGCCGTCGCCGCCCCCTCGTTTGCCTTCGCGTCCGCGTGGGAGATCGACTCGTCGCACTCCAGCGCGCAGTTCGCCGTGAAGCACATGATGGTGTCCAACGTGCGTGGCACGTTCAGCAACGTGAAGGGCAACGTCAACCTGGATGACAAGGACATCACCAAGTCCACCATCGAGGCGACCCTCGACGCGACCACCATCAACACCAACGAGCCCAAGCGCGACGAGCACCTGAAGAGCCCTGACTTCTTCGACACGGCGAAGTTCCCCACCATCACCTTCAAGTCCACGAAGGTGGCGAAGGCCGGCAAGGACAAGCTGAACGTCACGGGCGACCTGACGATGCACGGCGTGACCAAGCCCGTGACGCTGGCCGTGGAAGGCCCGACGGCGGAGACGAAGGACGCCTGGGGCAACGTGCGCCGCGGCGCCGTGGCGACCACGAAGATCAAGCGCAGCGACTTCGGCCTGACCTGGAACAAGGCGCTGGAGGCTGGCGGCGTGGCGGTGGGTGACGAGGTGACCATCACCCTGGACCTGGAGACCACGAAGAAGCCGGACGCGGCGGCGGCCCCGACGGCCACGGACAAGAAGTAGTCTTCGTCCCGGTCTTGAAATGAAGAGAGGGGCCTCGGGTGACCGGGGCCCCTCTTTTTTGTGCGTGGTGGGGGCGGGCGGTGCCGCCCCCAGGGGTGACGCTCAGGGCGTGAGAAGAAATGAGCCTTCCGACTCGTCGAACCAGCCTTGCGCTATGGCGAGCAGGAGGTTGTGGGCGACGAGTGCGAGCAACCACGCGGCTTCGGCTCGCTTGCGACCTCGTACGT
>NZ_RAWR01000320.1:0-8385 GCF_003986945.1 Corallococcus sp. AB018
GGACGGGACGGGGGCGCCGCGGGGGCCGGCGCGCTCCACGCGGGCGCGGCCTCCTCCACGGGGTGGTGCACGGCGACGGGCTCGGGCTCCGGTTCGGCGACGGGCCCCCGGCGCGCGAGCAGATCCGGATCCTGCGGATCCAGCAGCTCAATCTGCGTCCACACGCCGTCGGACTCAGCGGTGCGGCCGCGCTCCTGGTGGATCTTCGCGAGCTCCTTGTAGACGGACACCGTCTTGGAGATCTGGCCCAGCCCCTGGAACGCCTGGGCCAGCAGCGTCAGCGTCTCCACGTCGCGACCATCCGCCTTGAAGCACACCTGGAGCTTGGCGAGCGCGCGCTTCTGGTCGCCGCGCTGCAGGTACGACGCGGCCAGCTCCTTCGCGAGCGGGAGGTTGTCCGGCTCCAGCGCGGAGAGGCGCTCCGCGACGCGAAGCCAGTCATCCGCGCGAGCGTTGCGCTTGAGGTACTCCGCGGCGCGCTTGAACTCCTGCGCCGCTTCCTTCGTCATGTTCTCGCGCGCGTACAGCTCCGCGAGCTTGATCTTCGACGCCACGTTCTCGGGGTCGAGATCCACCATCTTCTTCAGCGTGTCGAGGCTCGACTTGGTGTCGCCCGCCTTGTCGTAGTGGTTGGCGACGATCTGGAAGTACGCCATCGCCTCCGACATCAAGCCCAGCTGCTGGTGCAGCTCCGCCAGCTTGAGGTTCACCTCCAGCAGGTTCGGATTGAGCTTGAGGACCTGCTTGTAGAGGGCGACGGCCTTGAGGAAGAAGCCGTCCGAGGAGTAGCTCTCCGCGACCTTGGTGAAGAAGTGCGCCGCCTGCGCGTTGTCGTTCTTCTTCTGGTACAGCTCCCCCATCTTCTGGAGGACCCGGATGTCCTTCGGGTCGACCTCCAGGACCTTCTGATACTCCTTGATGGCTTTGTCGTACGCGCCCTTCGCGACCAGCTTCGCGGCGGCTTCGATGATCTTGTTCTTGTCCATCGAGCGTGCGCTTCCGACAGGCAGAAACCCCGAGGAACTTCGCGGGTTTCAGTCCTTCTCTGGGGGGGAGCATCGGAGGCTAACGGAATCCTCCGATGCGGGTCAAGAAACAGCCTGCCCTCCCCCAGGGCTGGATCACCCGCCTGGACGCTCGCACGCCCGGCGGGTTTTCCACGCCTTCACGGCAAGGCGCTACGGAGTCTCTTCCACGGCCTTCTTCAGCCGGCGCGAACCCGTCTCGCTCGCCAGCAGGCGCTCCACGAAGCGGGTGTCGTAGTTGCCCTCCTGGAAGGACTCCTCCGCCAGTGCGGCCCGGTGGAACGGGATGTTGGTGCGGATGCCCTCCACGACGTACTCGGAGAGCGCGCGCTGCATGCGGCGGATGGCCGTCTCGCGGTCCTCCGCGTGCACGATGAGCTTGGACAACAGGCTGTCGTAGTGCGGCAGCACCGTGTAGTTCTCGTACGCGGCGGAGTCCACGCGCACGCCGTAGCCACCCGGCACGCTGTAGCCCGTAATCTTGCCCGGCCACGGAGCGAAGGTGACGGGGTCCTCCGCGTTCACGCGGCACTCGATGGCGTGCCCGCGTATCTGCACGTCTTCCTGCTTGAAGCGCAGGGGGTGCCCGTAGGCCATGCGGATCTGCTCACGGACCAGGTCCACGCCCATGACCAACTCCGTCACGGGGTGCTCCACCTGGATGCGCGTGTTCATCTCCATGAAGTAGAACTCGCCGCGCTCGTCGAGCAGGTACTCGATGGTGCCCACGTTGTTGTAGCGGATCTTCCGCATCGCGGCGACGGACACCTCGCCCATGCGCTGGCGCAGCTCCGGCGTGAGCGCGGGGGATGGGCTCTCCTCGATGAGCTTCTGGTGCCGCCGCTGCACGGAGCACTCACGCTCGTTGAGGTGGATGACGTTCCCGTGCTCGTCCGCGACGATTTGAATCTCGATGTGGCGCGGCTTCTCCACGTACCGCTCGATGTAGAGGTCGCCGTTGTTGAAGCTGGCCAGGGCCTCCGCCTGCGCGGTGGAGAACGCCTGCGCGAGCACACCCGGCTCGCGGACGATCTTCATGCCCTTGCCGCCACCGCCCGCCGCCGCCTTCAGGATGACCGGGAACCCAATCTCCTTCGCGAAGGCCTCCGCCTCGCGCGGATCCTTCACCACGCCGGGGCTGCCCGGGAGCAACGGCAGGCCGGCCTCGCGGGCCGCGGCGCGCGCGCGCACCTTGTTGCCCATCAGCCGCAGCATCTCCGGGCGCGGGCCAATGAAGCGGATCTTGCAGTTCTCGCAGACCTCCGCGAACTCGGCGTTCTCCGACAGGAAGCCGTAGCCCGGGTGGATGGCGTCCGCGCGGGTGATCTCCGCCGCGGAGAGCAGCTGCGGCACGTTGAGGTAGCTCTCCTTGGACGGAGGCGGCCCGATGCAGACGGCCTCGTCCGCGAAGCGCACGTGCAGCGCGTTGGCGTCAGCAGTGGAGTGCACCGCCACGGTGGCGATGCCCAGCTCACGGCATGCGCGGATGACCCGCAGGGCAATCTCCCCGCGGTTGGCGACCAGAACCTTCTTGAACACGGCCGTGCTCCTTCGCGAGGGCCTGGGGCGCGTCCCGCCCGGAGAGGGCTGGACGCGCCTGACGGGTCAGCAGACTCAGGCCGGCTCGATGCGGAACAGCGCCTGGCCGAACTCCACCGGGCGACCGTTCTCCACGAGGACTTCGGCGATGCGGCCGGAGACCTCGGACTCGATTTCGTTCATCAACTTCATCGCTTCCACGATGCAGAGCACCTGGCCCTTGCGCACCACCGTGCCCACGTCCACGAACGGGGGCTGATCCGGCGCGGGGGTCCGGTAGAACGTCCCCACGAAGGGGCTGGTCACCTGGTGGCCCGGCTTCTCCGCGGGCTTCTCCGGCGCCGTGGCGGCGGCGGCCGCGGGCGCGGCGGCGGGCGCCATCCGCGGGGCGGCCGGAGCGGCGTACTCCACCGGCGGCGACACCGTCACCCCGGGGCCCGAGGGCGCCGTGTGGTGGACGATGGTCGTCTCCGGCGCGTGACCGCGGCGGATGTAGAGCTTCTCCGGGCCCTTCGTCCACACCAACCGGGTGACGTCGGAGGCCTCCAGGATTTCGACGATTTGCCGGAGGGCCTCCACGTCCAGCGACGTGGTACCCGCATCCCGCCCGGAGGCCGCGCCCGAGGACACGGTCGGCCGGGTTGCCTTGCGCTTCGTTGCCATTCGGACCCCTCCCGGGTCGCCAGGTGAAGGGAAGCTGCTCTCAGCCGCCAGTGGCCACGCGGGTGAGGTACTTGCCACCTTCACGCGTGTCGATCTTCAGCACGTCGCCCTCGTTGATGAACAGGGGCACGTTGACGCTGTAGCCGGTCTCCAGCGTGGCGGGCTTCAGGGCGCCGGACACGGTGTCGCCGCGCACGCCCGGGTCGCACTTGATGACCTTGAGGTCCACGGAGTTCGGCAGCGTCACGTTGATGGCCTTGCCGTTCCAGAAGAGGATCTCGACGTCGAGGCTCTCCTTCAGGAAGTTGACCGACTCCCCGAGGCCTTCCTTGGTCAGGAAGGTCTGCTCGAAGGTCTTCTTCTCCATGAAGTGATACTCGTCGCCCTGGACATACAGGAACTGCATGTCCTTGGACTCGATGTCCGGGGTCCCCACCTTGTCGCCGGACTTCAGCGTGGGCTCCAGGACGCGACCGTCCAGCAGGCTGCGGATCTTGGTGCGGGTGAAGGAGGAGCCCTTCCCAGGCTTGACGTGCTGGAAGTACTCGATGACGTACGGCTTGTCCTCCCACAAGATCTTCAAACCATTGCGGAATTCAGACGTATCGACATACCCGGCCATGGGACCGACTCCTGGGACGAACGTAAAGGCGAAAGTCCGGGGTGTCTAGCCCATGCCCTGGTTCCTGCAAAGGGGAAAGCGGAGGCACGCTGCGTCGCCGGGCAGGGTCAACAAGCCCCCTGCCCGAGCGGACGTGCGCGGCTACAACTCCGCCTTCACCTGCGGCGCGGTGACGCGCAGGACATAGCGCCCCTTGCCGAAGTTCCCGTCCGCGCGCAGGGCCAACACCAGGAAGTATTCCGGCGTCAGCATGCGCATCACGGTGAGGACCTTCTCGCTGTTGACGGACACCTCGGTGACGGTGCCCGTCTTCAGGGATTCGGCCGCGTTCTTCAACTGCGTGAGCAGGTTGGCGTACTCCACCCAGGTGCCGGAGACGTCCAGCTCCGTGGCTTCGTCCTTTTGGAACGTCTCCACGGAGATGCCGTCGAAGCCCATCACGCTGCACGCGAGGGCTCCGTCCACCTGGTTCACCACCGCTTCAAGGTGCGTGCGGAAGGCCATCTAGCCCCCGACGATCGGGGCCGCCGGCCCGCTCTGGCACGAGGGATACAGACCGTCCTGGCCGGCACCCGAACCACAAGGGCCCTCCGGGACCTCGGGGTCCTCACCTGGCCCGCAGGTCCGAAGCGAGGCGGCCCCATTGGCGACATCGATGCCGAAGACGATCTCGTTCGACTCGAACTTCTTGCCGCCCGACGCGAACTTGCCCGTGAACTGCGCGGTGACCCGCACCGTGGCCGTCGCGGTCCCGGACAGGGCGGCCCGCAAGGCCGTCGCGGCTTCCGCGGTCATCAGGTTGACCACCAGCCGGTTCGTATCCGACGCGGGATTGATGGTCGCCGAGTAGGGAACCTCGCCGTCGGGGATGCTGATGTTCGGCGTCGAGGCGTAGGACAGCTTCAGCGTGTCCACGAAGGCGGTGGCGGAGCCTCCGACGTTGGTCTCCGGATCCAGCGGAACGCCGTTCACGTCGATGGGCGTGCTCGTGTAGTTCGACTTGACGACGAGCCCCAACAGGTACCCGTTCCGATAGGCCAGGTTGAGCGAACCATTCGCGATGCCGGTATCGCCGACGTTGAACGAGCAGGACTCGTCCGGCTGGATGGTCTGGAGGATCTGGACGACGGGGGTGCTTTCGGAGCACGAGCAGAGCCCGAGCGACAGGGCCGCCGCGATGAGGAAGGGCTTCATTGGAATGTCTCTCCCAATCAGGGTGCGAGGCCGTTAGAGGCTCTGCGCGATGGTCTGCCGGTTGAGGATGCGGGGCGTGATGAAGATGAGCAGTTCCTGCCGCTCGTCCGTCTCCAGGGTGCTCCGGAAGAAGAAGCCGAGCACGGGAATCTTCGACAGGAAGGGCACCGATTCAGCCGAGGTGCTGCCGCGGCGCACGTAGATGCCGCCGATGACCGTGGTGTCGCCATCCTTCACGAGGACCTGGGTGTTGGCCTCCTTGCGCTGGATGGACGGCTGGCCGTTGGCACCGGTGTTGGACGGGTCCGGCTGGTTGTTCTGCGCCTGGATGGACATGAGGATGCTGCCGTCCTGGGTGATGTGCGGCGTGACTTCCAGCGACAGGCGCGCTTCCACGAAGGTCGTGTTCACGCCGCCGGCCGACGTCTGGCTGAACGGGATGGACAGACCCTGGCTGATGCGGGCCGTGTTGTTGTCCAGCGTGGTGACCTTGGGCGACGAGATGGTCTTCACCGTGCCCTCGGACTCCGCCGCCGACAGGCGCAGGTTGAGCTGCACGGCGCCGCCCGCGGAGCCGAAGGCGAAGCCCATGGCGCCACCGACGCCCGCACCCACCGCCGCCGGCAGGTTCACCGCGAAGTTGGGCTGGGCCGGAACACCCGGGGCCGTGCCACCCGCGCCGCCCGTGACACCGACGGTGCTGGGGAAGATGAGGCCGGTCGGGTTGCCGGACGCGGCCGACAGACGCGTCTGACCGCCCCACTGCACGCCCAGGTTGCGGCTGAAGTTGGTGCTCGCCTCCACGATGCGGCTCTCGATGAGGACCTGCGGCGTCTGGGTATCCAGGCTGCGCACCAGGGCGCGCGCCTTCTCCGTGTTGGAGCGGATGTCCTTGATGATGAGCACGTTGGTGCGCACATCCACCGTCACCGTGCCGCGGTCGCTGAGCACGTCCTTCACGCGCGACGACATGTCGTTGGCCACCGCGTAGTTCACCGGCACCAGGCTGACCAGCAGGTCCTCCTGCTGCTGCAGCGACTTCTTGCGCTCCTGGCGCAGCCGCGCCTCCTCTTCCAGGGTCTTCAGCGGCGCGATGCGGATGATGTTGCCCACCTGCTCCTGGCCCAGTTGCTTGGTGCGCAGGATGAGGTCCAGCGCCTGGTCCCAGGGCACGTTGCGCAGGCGGATGGTCACGCGGCCGCCCACGTCATCGGCCACGACGATGTTGCGCTTGGAGATCTCCGCGATGACGCGCAGCAGGTTCTGGATGTCGATGTCCTTGAACTCGAAGGACACGCGCTTGCCACGGTAGCGCGCCTGCTGGGGCGCGCCCTCCGCCGCGTACGCCGGGGCCTCCGCCGTGAAGCCGGCGGTGCGCTGGGTGACGGCCACCTCCTCCGTCTTCACGCCCTGCACGTCCAGCCGCCAGCTCAGGCTGTTGGCGCCCTGGGTGACGTTCTCCTCGATGGCGCCGTCCGCGGCGACCACCAGGCGAACCTTGCGGCCCTCACCCGGCACGCTGAAGGCGCTGATCATCTTCACCGGCGTGTCCAGCGCGCTGGTGTCCAGGCTGCGCTCCAGCTTCTTGGGCAGCCGCGCGTTCTCCAGCGTCAGCACCGCGCTGCGCGGATCCGGCCGGTCCACCTTCCACGCCGTCGCGCCGGACAGCTTCAGCTGCACGCGGCCGCCCGACGGGCTCTCGTCGAAGGACAGGTCCTTGACCTCCACCACCGCCAGCTGCGGCGCGGCCTGCGCCACCGCGGGCTGCGGCTTCGCCGACTCCTGCACGGGCAGGGGCTGCGGGCGCAGGGGCTCCGTCTCCGCCACCGCGTCACGCGGCTGCGAGGGCTTGGACTTGCGAGCCACCGCGCTTCCCAGCACGACTTCCAGGCCACGCTCGGCGCGGTCCACGCGGTAGGCGGGCATGTCGCCCTTGGCCACGAGCACCAGGCGAACCTTGTCCTCGTGGGCGCCCACGCGCACGTCCTTGAGCAGGTTGCCCTTCACCTTGGGCGCCTTCGCGCTCAGGCCCACGCCGTACACGTCCACGGCCAGGCGCGGCGGGTCCACCAGCTCCAGGACCTCGAAGCGGGCGATCTCGCCGTCGGCGGCGACGCGCAGCGACTCGCCTTCCAGGGACAGCCGGGTGATGCGCTGGGCCGGGTGGGCCACCTCGCGCTCATCCGCCTCCGTGGCGACGACGTTCTCACGGCCCGGCGCCTGGGACGGGGCGACCTTGGAGGACGTCCCCTCCTCCGGCACCACCGCCACCATCGCCTCCACCACGGGCGCGGGCGCGGCCTTCACCGGCGCGGCGGCGACCGCCTGCGCGGGCTCGGCCGGCTTCGCTTCGGCCGGAGCCTGCGGAGCCTGGGCGGTCGCGGCGGCGGGGGCCACCGGCGAGCCGTCCACGGAGATGACCACGCGGTTGCCTTCCGCGCGGACGTCGTACTGGGAGGCCTGGTCGAGCGCCACCAGCACGCGGCCCACGCTGGCGCGCGCGTCGGAGAACTGGGCGGCCACCACGCCGGACACCGGACCGGTGCCGTCATGGTGCCCCTTGATGCCGGTGGCATCCGCGGACGACAGGTCCACCACCAGCCGCTCCGGCCCACTGAGCCGGAAGACGGTGAAGGTGGGCGGCCGGGTCCCGGTCACCACGACCTGGGCACCGGCTCCCGTCCGGGACACCTGCAGGTCCCTCAGCGTATTGAGATCCGCGCCGTACACCTTGGCGCTTGCCAGGACGACCGCCCATGCGGTCGCCATGATCCACTTGCCCCTCGTCACAGCGCTCTGCTCGAGCATGCGTCCCCTCAACAAGTTGGATGCGGGCGACGACTGCCCGCGGGCGCGCCGTGGGGCGCTACTCCCAGTTCTTGCCCGTCATCAGGTTGTAGGCGGGGTCCTTCACACCATCCGCCTTGAGCTGGAGACTCACCGGATTGCTGATGAGCTCGCCCTTGGCGCCCGTGAAGACCTCGGTGACGGTGACCGAGTCCCGTAGAATCTGTGTGACCTTGCCGCCCTGGCGCCCCACGCGAGTGTTGCGCCGGACGATGTGGCCGCGACCCAGGGGGTCCTCGACCATCGCCAGTGGGCTGGCATCCCCCGTGACGACCGCCACCAGCTTGAGCTGGTCGAGGTCGAACACGCACAGGGGTTCATTGCAGGCCCGCTCCGGTGCGTCACGCGCCACCGGCCCGAGCTCCTCCAGCGGACTGCGGAATGGATCCCGCTTGCCCACCGGACTGTAGGTGTAGACGAACATTGGCGCCGCCGACGCCTCGGTCTTCTCCGCCACTGGGGCCGGCGCGGGGGCGGCGGCCTTGGGGGGAGCAG
>NZ_RAWR01000321.1:0-8275 GCF_003986945.1 Corallococcus sp. AB018
GGGGTCTTCTCTCCGCTCATCCCGCGCAACACGACGGTGCCGGTGTCGCGCACGGAGACCTTCGCGACGACGGCGGACGGGCAGCGCGCGGTGGAGATCCGCGTGTTCCAGGGCGAGGCCCGGCTGGTGAAGGACAACCTGCTGCTGGACGCGTACACGGTGGAGGGCGTGCCGCCCGGGCGCGCGGGGTCGGAGAAGGTCGCGGTCACGTTCACGTACGACATCAACGGCATCCTCGACGTGACGACGCGGGTGGTCTCCACGGGCAAGGAGGCCACGCTGGTGGTGGACAAGCGCTCGCAGCGCCTGGGGCCGGAGCAGCGGCTGGAGGCGAAGGAGCGATTGGCTCGCGAGTGGGGCTCGGCCCCTGTGCCGGCAACGCCGTCGTCCGCACCCGTGTCCGTGGCTCCGCCCGCGGTGTCTCCGGATGCAGACGCGGACGCATTGTTGAACGCGGCGACCGAACGGATCGCGACCGCGCCAGCGAACGTGCGTCCCCGGCTGGAGTCGCTGTGCAATGCCTTGCGTGAGGCCCGTGCGAAGGGGGACCGGGGGGCCGCGGCCCGCCTGGACGCAGAGCTCACGGACCTGCTGTTCGACCTGGGCTGAGCAAGCGAATGCTGCTGACCGAGCTCAAACGTGCGGTGGTGCTGCGCCCGTCCGAACCCTCTGCTCGGTTGGCATTGGCCGAAGCGCTCTTCCAGGAGCGCGACTTTCGCGGTGCCGCGGAGCACGCGCGCAAGGCCTTGGACCTGGGTGGAGGTGGGCCCGCGCGTCGTCTCCTGTGCGGCGCATGGGCGCGCGACGGCAAGCGGACAGAGGCGCTGAAGATGTTGCAGACGTCCGTTCGCGAAGCGCCTCGCGATGCGTCCCTGCGCGCGGAGTTGATCACGCTCCTGGAGGAGGAGCGGCCGGACGATGCGCTCGTGCATGCGTTCGAGGCCACCGAAGCCGCCCCCGGTGAACTGGAGGCCTGGCGCGCCGTCATCCGTCTGTGCGAGCGCACGAACCGGCCGTCCGAAGCCATGCCCGCGCTCAAGCGGGCCCGTCTCCTTGCACCGGAGGATCCACGCCTCGCGGAGTCGGTGCTGGGGGCTCGCGCGGCGCTCGGACTTCCGGCGACCACCGCCATGCTGGACGCGCCTCCCCTGGAGCAGGCGATCCAGGCCCTCAAGCTGCCCACGGCGCGTGCCGCGCTCTCCGAGGCGAAGCTCGACGCAGCCGTCGAAGCGCTCTCCCGGGGCTCGTTCGCGGAGGTGAAGCGGCAGCTCGTCATCGCACCCGCGGCGACCCGGACCCGCGCCGCCGCGGCCCTGCTTCGCGCGGAGTTGCTGTGGCTGGAGGGACGTCCCGCCGCCCAGGTCGAAGAGGCCCGTCGCGCCGTGCTCGACCTGGCGGGGGCACCGGGGGCCGCGGCGCTGCGTCTGGGAGACCTTCGGCTCGAAGCTGGAGCACTGGACGAGGCACAAGCGCTCTATGCCCGCGCGGCCGCGAACGGAGAGTCCCTGGCGGCGGCGGGCCGCGAGGCCGAAATCGCTGAACGTCGCCGTCTGCTGGCGCGTGACCTGCCCGCGGTTGGGCGCGTGGGCGTGCTCGGCTGGCATCCGGGGGGCGGGCATGTCTCGCCGCTGGAGGCGATCGCGGTGCCCGGGCGCGGCGTGCTGCGGTGCAGTGGTCATGTGGGGCCCGAAGGCCAGGAGGCCGCGGACGTGGCCTTCAGCGTGGTGCGGGCCCGCGCTCCCGCGCTGAGCCTGGGCACGCTCACGACCCGTTACGACCTGCACCTGCATTACACCGACACGGAGGTCGGCAAGGACGGCCTGTCGTCAGGGCTCGCGCTCTCGCTGGCGGGCCTCTCCGCGTACACCCAGCGCCCGTTGCCCGCGCGGCTGGCCGTGACGGGTGAATTGACGCTGAACGGTGAAGTGCGGCGGGTGGGCGGCGTGCACGAGAAGTTGGTGGCCGCGTACCTCGAAGGCATGCGCGTGGTGCTGCACCCGCGCCGCAACCTGGACGACGTGGCGGCGCTGCCGCCCGAAGTGTCCGGACGCCTGCGATTGATCGCGGTGGACAGCTTGGATGAGGCGTGGCGGCTCGTGAACGCGGCCGCGAACACGCCAGGACTGGAGCGACGGTGAACAACGAAGCCCGCCAGAACCCCTACGAGGTGCTGGGCGTCGAGAAGGACGCGGACGCCCGCGCCATCAAGAAGGCGTACTTCGAGCGCGTCCGGCAGAACCCGCCGGAGACGCATCCGGAGGAGTTCCGCCGTCTGCGCGAAGCGTACGAACTGCTCAACGACCCCGAGGCACGCCAGGCCTTCGACGCCAGCGCCGCGCAACAGCCGGATGGCCCGGAGGCGGCGAAGAACGCCGCGCTCCAGGAAGCCATCAACCTGTTCGAGGCAGGTGACAAGGTCGGTGGCCGGAGGCTCCTCACAGAGCTTCTCAACGAACAGCCGGACTTCCACGACGCGCGGATCCTGCTGGGCCGTCACTTCCTCTACGAGGGCGACGCCAAGGAGGCGCTGGCGGAGTTCGACGCCCTGCTCGCGCGGGCACCGGACTCCTGGCAGGGGCACCTGCAACGGGGCTGGGCGTTGCTCCGGCTGGAGCAGATGAAGGAAGCCGCGGATGCCTTCTGGCGCGCGGGCAAGCACGGCCCTTCGGAAGTGGGCCCGCGCGTGGCGCTCGCGGACTGCCTGGAGGCGATGGGGCAGGTGGCGGACGCGCTCAAGGTGCTGGAGCAGGCGCAGTCGCTGCCCGCCATCTCACGGATGGACGTGCTCGCCCTCAAGGTGCGGCGCATCGCGACGATGCTGGAGTTCGGCCAGGACGCCAACGCCGCGAAGGAGTTGGAGCGGCTCGACGCCGAGCTGCCGGAGGACGCCGACGCCGAGCTGCGCCGATGGACTGGAGGCCAGCTCTCCTCGGCCGCCGCGCATCTCTTCGCCCAGCAGAAGTCCAAGGGCGCGAACCAACTGCTCGCGTTCGGCCGGCGCTTCAACCCGGAGAGCGCCACCGAGGTCGCGTATCCAACGAGCGTCACCGTGGAGGTGGACGCACTCCCTGCCGTCACCCGTGAATGGCTGCACTCGGAGGCCGAGCGGATCGGCGGCTGGCGCGTCCTGACGACCTGGGTGATGCCGGCCGTCTTCACGTTGCTGTGCGCCACGGCCTTGTGCTTCCTGTTGGCCTTCCTCTTCCTGGGAACCAACGAGCGCGGTGTCTGGGATTGGGTGGGGTGGGCGGCCATCGCGGCGCTCGGTTCTGGCGCCATGTATTTCCAGGCCCGCTACCTCCTGCGGGTGATGGCCAGCCCCTACGGGCGCTTCAACACCATCCATCCCCTGCATCTGATCCAGGTGGCCATCGACCGCATCACCGTGTGGCCGCTCGTGCACCTGCAGGACCTGCAACTGGTGAATCACCAGACCAACGGCGTCTACCAGCACACCAACATCCAACTGCGCTTCAGTGACAAGCGCATGGTCCTGACCGTGCGGGGCAAGGACAAGGCGGAGTCACTGGCCCAAGAGCTCATCGCCCGTCGCCGCCGGGTGCTGGAATTGCTCGGCCGGGGAATGCTGGACGCGGAGAGCGGCGTGGAGCACCTGCCTCCGGCGTTGCTGTCGAGCGCGGACAAGCAAGGCCACGTGCGAGCACCGAACACGCCTTCTCCCTGGCCCGGTGTATTCGCCGCCGCGGGGATCGGCGTGTTGCTCGTGGGCGGGGCCGTGTGGCCGCAGAATCGGTTGTCCGCGGAGCACGCCTGGATGCGAGTCGCGTCGCGTGAGGACCTGAGCCCCATGCTCGAGTACCTGCGCGAGCAGCCCGACCCTCGCTTCGTCCCCCAGCTTCAGGCACGGGTGGACGCGGAGCTGGGCAAGGCGCGGACACGGATGGAGTCCCGATTGGATCCAGGCAGCGCCGCCGCGCCGTCCCGCGCGCTCTTCACGGCGTTGCTGGACGCCGTCTCTCGCAACCACAGCCGCCGCGTCACCGTGACGTGGGAGGCGCCCGCCGGGACGCGGACGCCGGAGCGGGATGACCCTTCGGACTTGATCGTGCACGCATGGCAACGGACGGTGGATGAAGCGCTGGGGCAGGGCGTCCTCGTCGTGGACGGAGGTCGGGGGCTGCCGGGTGACGGGCCGCCGGTGCTCACCCTGCGTGTGCGGGAGGCGTCGAAGCCCGGCCCGGGAGGCGCATCCTCGCAGCGGGTCTGGTCGGTGACCCAGGAAGGGCTCGGGGCGGACGTGCCGGCTCCTCCGCTGGAGCTCGTGGCCGACGCGGCGGATCCGCGTGCCTTGGAGGTCCTCTTCCATGCGTGGGTGGACCGTTGGCAGCTGCCCGGCGCGGGCGACCGCCGCCCGTTGTTGCTCACCGCTTCGACGCTCACGCAGGAGGCCCGGCCGTGAGTGCTCCTTCGACTTCTCCCCGCCAGGGCATGCTGCTGCTCGGTGGAATCGGTGTCTGTGCGCTCGCCATCGTGGGCGCGGTCCGGTCCCTCGACACGCATGAGCAGGTGCTCTTCGTCAACGCGTTGGACACCTCGGTCACGGTCACCGCGGGCGGCGAGCAGTTTTCGCTCTCGGCGAATGATCATCGGGTGCGCCAGATGCCCGTCGGGCCGTTGGACGTGGACGTGCGCAGCGGGGCGGCCACGCTGGCCCACGAGACGGTGTACGTGACCGACGAGGGTGGCCTCTTCGTCTACAACCTGCTGGGCGCCGCTCCGCTCTACATGGCGACGGTCCGCTACTCGCGGGACGACGCTCCTGGCACCACCGCGCCTGAGTCCGCGCCACTGGTCCTCGCGGGCACGCCCTTCCTGCGGGCTGGACACATCGACTACATGCTCACCGAACCTCCCAAGCGCCTCTCGATGCGCAAGGAGGATGGCCGCTCCACCACGCGCATGCATCTGGGCCAGGTGCCGGGGGGCTGGGCCACGAGCTACGGCTGGCTGATGACGAACCACCACACGGCCAAGGCCGCGCGCCTGGCGGAAGAGCTCGCGCGGGCGCTGCCGGAGACGCCGGGCGCGCAGAACGCCGCCGTTGTCGCGAGGATGGTGCTCGCGCGTGACGAAGGGCTCCTCGCGTCGCTCGCCGCCACGCGGGAGCGGCGTGACGCGCAGCCGGACAGCGTGGATGCCCAGCGGGCGTGGATGTACAACATGCGTCGCGCCGGGCGGACTGACGAGGTTCGCGCGTACTACCAGTCCGAGGTGGAACGCCATCCCGACTCCCTGGTCATGGCCGTGATGCTCGCGCGCGTCGAGGCCGAGCCCGCGGGGACCGCGCGGCTGGAGGCGCTGGTGCGCAATCATCCCGGGGAGCTGCTTCCCCGCCGTGCGCTGGCGGTGCGGTATGCACGTCAGCAGCGCTGGGCGGATGCGCTCCCGCTGTTGGATGCAATCGAGCAGGGGGACCCGGACTATTCGCGCTACCAGGACACGCATGCCGAAGTGCTGGTGGCCCTGGGCCGCCGCGCGGAGGCGGCGCGCAGGCTGTCGGAGCGCCTGCTCCAGGCTGGCGCGGAGAAGGATCCACCGGACCTGGATGACGTGCTGCTCTACGCGAAGTTGGTCGGACACGCGTCACAGGACGGCAAGGAGAACGCAGCGATGCGGCAACTCGTCGCGTGGGCCCAGAAGGACCAGCCGGAGGGCCTGGTGACCCGGTGGCTCTCGGCCTCGCTGGGACAGCCTCCGGATGCCGAGGCGCCGAGCAGCGCACAGGACGATGCGGTCGAGACCGCGGCGCGGCTGATGCTGGCGCTCGCCGAGGAGCCAGAGTTCGCCGCGCGGGCTTCCACGCACGTCGACTTCTTCGGCTTCCGCCATGTCGGCTCCGAGGCGGGCATGTTGCTGGCGGCGGAGTTCGAAAGGCTCGGGGACGCCGCGCTCGCGGCGAGGACGCTCGACATCTCCGGCGTGGAATTGGGCTACGGCGAGCTGCAGGACGTGCTGCGCGGCAAGCTGCCCGTGGAGTCGCTGACGGCGACGCTGGACTGGGGAGAGAGGGCCGCGCTCCGTCTGGTGCTCGCGCGCCAGCTGGATGCGCGGGGCCAGGACTCCAAGGTGGCGTATGCGCGGGTGAAGAAGGAAGTGCTGCTGCCCGGCGCGGTCAGCATCGCGATCGAGCACTGGACACGCCCCAAGCCGTCCGGCGCCGTGGCGGGGGACACTCTGCCCTGATGCAGGCTCGGCAGCGCGACAGTCGTTGAAGGCCAGGCCGGCTATTCACTTCCGGCCGTGGCTGGCGCTCCTTCTGACCGAAGGAGCAAGCCACTGACGCTCAGCATCAGCAGGCCTGCCCCGAGGAGGACGAGGCCGACCACGTGGACCATGTGACGCTCGAACTGGACCATTTCGTAATGGTCGAGCTTCCACTCGGACTCGCTCATCCCGTGGCAGGTCGAACGGACGCAGCTTTGCGCCGAGGCCGTTGGCTCGCATGCCACGACATCCGCCGCGAGCGTGGGCCCCGGCCTGACCCATATCCCAACCGAAAGATAGAGCCCGGGGAGGAGCGCCACCGCTCCAAGCACCAGGAGCACGAAGCCCACTCCGAGTCTCAGGCCCCTCACGCTGCCCCCGTTCGCCCGGTTGGGGAGCGATCATACCCGGAATCAGGCAACGGCGGCACGGACCCTGGGGCTACATCCGCTCGTCGATGGCCCGGTTGCTCATCTCGTCCGCCTCCGCGTTCTGCGCGCGGGGGACGTGGGCGAGCCTCACCTTGCCGAAGGTGGCCAGCAGCTTCTGTGCTTCCTGGAACAAGGGCTTCAGCGTGGGGCTCTTCACCTGGTACTTCCCACCCAGCTGGCGGATGAGCAGCTCGCTGTCCGCGAACACCTCCACCTCGCGGGCGCCCAGGCTCTTCGCGTGCTGCAGGCCGATGATCAGGCCCATGTACTCGGCGTAGTTGTTCGTCTGGTGCCCCAGGAACTTGCCCAGGCGCGCCACCACCGCGCCCTCGGCGTTCGTCAGCACCGCTCCCGCACCGGCAGGGCCCGGGTTGCCTCGCGCCGCTCCGTCTGAATAGACGCGCACGCGGTTCAGCGCTCCACCCGCGGCGGGCGTCACGATTTCGATGCCTGACGTGGTGGACTCGGGCGCCGTCCGCGGGGCGGGCTCTGACGCAGGTGCCCCGGCGTCGCGCGGACCACCGCTCAGCTGGTCAGCGGCTTCGTCCAACAGCTGACCCAGGTGTTCGCGGGTGAGCCCGCGAAAGGCGCGCACCGTCGCCGTCAACGGCTCCTCACGGGCGATGTGACGGAGGACGTCGACGAGCGAAGGGGTCGGCATGGGGAAGGGGACCGAAGTGATGCGCCGCCGCTACTTCTCGGCGGTGTCCTTCGGCTCGTTCAGCGCTTCCACGGCGAAGATGATGCGGTTGCACGAGGGGCACACGTCGGTGCCCAGCGAGGTGCGCAGCATGTTGTACATCTGCGGGGGCAGGTTCATGTTGCAGCCCTGGCAGGTGCCGGCCACCACGCCCACCATCGCGGGCAGCTTCTTCTTGCGGATGACCTCATAGCGGCGGAGCAGGTTGGCATCCACGTTCGCGGCGACTTCCGCGCGGCGCCCCTCCAGCCCCTTCACCTGGGACTCGGATTCGCCCAGCTTCCCGCGCAGGTCCGTCATCCGGCCCGACAGGCCCTGCTGCTTGGTGGCGTATTCCGCCTCCTTGCCCTTGATGCCCTCGCGAGCCTGGCCCAGCTCCTTCACCTTCTCAGTCAGTGCCTCGGACTGGGTGAGGATGCCCTTCTTCGCGATGTCGATTTCGCGAGCGAGCGCCGAGTACTCACGCGTGGAGCGCTGGTCGGACAGGCGCGCTTCCCACTTCTTCACCTTGTCCTTCTCGTCCGTGATGTTCTGCTCGAGCAAGGCCTTCTGCTTCTCGAGGTCGGCGACGCGTGTCCGCTCGGCCTCGATGCCATTGCGCGCGACCCCCAGCTCCCGCTCCAGCTCGGAAATCTGGCGGGGATGCACGTCCGCCGCCTTTCGGAGCGAGGCGACCTCGAGGTCAACCTTCTGCAGCTCCGCCAAGGCCTTCAGTTTCTCCCGCAAGTTGCTGCCTCCCACACGGCCGCACCGACGCGCGGCTCGGCTCTTGTACCAACAAGGGTGCTGGGGTTCCAACGCGTAATTGGGGAAGCCTCCATCCCCGTGTTCGCCGCCTGCCCCTTGAGCGTTTGAATCCGCTTCACGCACCCGTTAGACCGGGCGCGTGTCCAGCCTCCGCCTCCGCCCCCTCCTGGCC